>NZ_CAMZCS010000021.1 GCF_947305105.1 uncultured Fibrobacter sp.
AACGCTTGCGTTTCGGCATGGCTGAGCCGACGAGTCATGCGCCTGCGAATGACAATTTTTTTTTAGGCTCCAGGCTCGAGCAATGAGCAGTGAGCAATGAGGTTTCAGATAATTGGTAAGCAGTTAAAGGGCAAATGCAGAATCCCCCTAACCACCAACCACTAACCACTGTCTACTTCCTACTGCCTACTTCCTACTTCCTACTTCCTACTGCCTACTTTCTCTCGTCTCTCGTCTTTCGTCTCTCGTCTAAATTTTATATTTTCCCCCATGTTACAATGGGACACGCTTCTTTCTGCGACTCGCTACGGGCACCCGGCCGATCCGGACCCGAACCGCTCCGATTTCCATCGCGACTATGACCGCATCGTTTTCTCGACGGCATTCCGTCGCCTTGGCCGCAAGACTCAGGTTCACCCGTTCTCGGTGAACGACCATGTTCATAGCCGCCTCACGCACAGTCTGGAAGTTTCCAGCGTGGGCCGCAGCCTTGCCATTACAGTCTACCACTTGATCAAGGAACACTTGCCCAAGTACGTGAATGAGTACCAGTTCGGTACGATTGTCCAGTCGGCGTGTCTCGCTCACGATATCGGCAATCCGCCGTTTGGCCATGCGGGCGAGGCGGCAATTCGCGAGTGGTTCCGCAAGAACCGCAACAGCGCTCCGCTCAGGGATTTGGGCGACCGTGAAATGGCCGATTTCGAGAATTTTGACGGCAATGCCCAAGGGCACAGAATCCTGAGCAAGCTGGAATATCACTTTTTAGACGGCGGCATGCGCCTCACGTACGCGACCATCGGTTCGATGATCAAGTACCCGCGCCTCGCCATGTACGGCACGCCGACGAGCCTGTTCTCGACCGAGGCGGACCTTTACCGCGAAACGGCGGATACGCTCGGCTTGCCGGAAGTTGCCAAGGGCCAGTGGGTGCGCCATCCGCTGGTGTACCTGATGGAAGCTGCCGACGACATTTGCTATTCCATCCTTGACGTCGAAGACGCTATTGAACTGGGTATCCTTTCTTTTGCCGACGTGCGTGGCATGTTCTCGTACCTTTGCGGCCCCGACGTGGATATCGACCGCGAATACGAAGAAAACGGCCAGAACTTCCGCGACTTCTTGAGCAGCATCCGCGGGCACGCCATCCAGAACCTGATTGACGACGTGGCCGTCCTTTTCATGAAGCATTACGAAGAAATCATGAACGGGGCGCTCCAGAAGCATTTGATTGACCTCTCGCGCAGCGAGACGATGGAAGGTATCCGCATCGCGAAGCGCCTGGGCGTGGAGCGCATCTACCCGGACCGCCGCAAGACGGAACTGGAAGTGGGCAGCTACACGACGCTCAGCACCGTGCTCGATGCCTTCATCAACGGCGTTCACGATTATCGCCTGAACGGCAAGAATTCTTACCGTGCCGACCGCATCGTGCGCCTGATTGGTCAAGCAAAAATCGGCCAGAGTGTCACAGCTGCAGAAGCGTACCACCAGGTGCTTGACTTTGTGAGCGGGATGACGGACAACTATGCGACCTACCTGGCGCGCCAGATTGGCGGGTTGGTCATGGGGCTTTAATGGTCTGGTTGTTCGACTACGACCTGACTTTGTACGGCGAAGAGGAACGCCATGTCCTCGTTTCCCTGGACCGTCGCATTTCGGCTTACGTGCAAAAGACGATTGGTGGTACGTTCGAACATGCCTCGGAAATCCGGACGGAGTATTTGCACCGCTACGGCACGACCCTTGCGGGGCTCATGGCTTTGCACGGTACCGATCCGGACGACTTTTTTGATTTCATCCATGATGCTCAATATCTGGTGTACCCGGTCCCGGCACCGGCGAAGCGAGACCTGCTGCTTTCGCTGAAGGGCCCGCGCGGTGTGTTTACGAATGGCCGCCACGATTGGAGCGAGGCGGGGATGCGCTCGATGGGAATTCTGGACTGCATGGATTTCGTGTTCGACCTGAAGGCCCTCGGTTGGGTCGGCAAACCCCATGACATCGCTTACGAGAAGATGGAAAACTTCCTGAAAGGGCGCCTTGGTGCCGATTTTAACGCATCCGGCATCGTCCTTCTGGAAGATTCCTTGCGTAACTTGGAACCTGCCCATGCCCGCGGCTGGATCACGATTCTTGTCAATCCGGTTGAAAACGCTCCCGATTGGGTGGATTTTCATATTCCCCATTTGCTAGATTTAGACAAGATAGTCAATAAATTACCTTGCTAGAAACGTTTTTGAAAGACTCTTATGAATAGAATTTCTCTCTCCGTGATTTGCCTCCTGTGCCTGATGTTGTCCCCGCTGTTTGCGTCCCCGGCTATTCCGGTCGCTGCGCGTAACGGGTTTAAGAACATGACCGTGACGACGGAGTATTCCGACCTGCTCAAAGAAAAGAACGCGAGGAACGATTCCCTGCTCCCCGCACTCGATGGCGACAAGGCTTTTGCCGAGGTGCTCCGCCTGAACCCGAATTTCTGGAGCCTGGGTGGCGCTATCGACAAGGAAGCTTCGCTTGTGACAAAACTGAATGCGAAGGTCATTTTTATCGACGGTATCCGCGAGGAACCGTACTGCGAACTGGAAAAGGGCTCGTCGAGCGATGCCGGCACCTGGAACGTGCGCATCGGTGTCGACTTTGTGTCGGGTGGCTCGAACATCGTGCATATCCACGTGCAGCAGTGCTTGGACTATGTCCGCGACGAACTGGGTTATGCCGTAAAGAAGGGCGACAAGGTCATTGTGGTCCCGCCCAAGAAGGTTCTTGACAAACTCAAGAAAAGTGAAATTCCCGATGCCATTGACCTTGACTTGCAACAGACGCTCCTCAAGGCTCACGAAGAAGTCGAACTTGACGGAAAGTGCCCGAAGAACATTGAGGCCTATGTCATCCTGATGAACGTCTACAATCAGGTGAAAGACAAGAAAATGGATTACGTTGTCATCAACGACCAGTTGAATAAGCAGAAAAACGGTGGCTTGCGTGTGCAGAGCTGCGCCTTCAGTCGCGAATGGAACAAACGCTACCAGGAAAGCGCAAGTTTCGAATGCGATATCGACAATGACCGCTGCCTGTACCGCCAGGAAAACGACGGCGATACGGAATGGCATATAAACTATGACCAGGACCGTTTTGAGTATATCAACAAGAAATTCTTGTTCTTCAATCGCAACCCCAAGAGCATCCACAAGGGCGGAACCATGCTGGATTTGCGCCTGATCCGCCTCTCTACGACT
Source organism: uncultured Fibrobacter sp. (assembly GCF_947305105.1). Taxonomy (NCBI): domain Bacteria; kingdom Pseudomonadati; phylum Fibrobacterota; class Fibrobacteria; order Fibrobacterales; family Fibrobacteraceae; genus Fibrobacter; species uncultured Fibrobacter sp. The sequence goes on from NZ_CAMZCS010000021.1 coordinate 3,240, forward strand.
CTTTATCTGGAAGCCTATATCAACCTGAAGGGTGAACCTGTGACACTCGGGCTCGTGATTGTCCCTGGCGAGAAGACCATCAAGGATTACGAAGATAACAGCGCCACTGCCGAAGAAGATGGCGAAATGATGGAATAGATACGTTTTTTTTCATAAAAAATTACTTTGATTGTCGGATTTCCGACAATTTTTATTATATATTTAGAATGGAATCTAATTTATAAGGAGTCCTTATGAAGAATCTTGTCAAGTTGTCCCTTTTGGCCGCAATGGCCGTTGCTCCTGTTATGGCCGATGAATCTTTCGGTGGTATCGGAGTGACTATTTATCAGATCCACGAAGGAGTCAAGGTGGCCGAGGTCATCCCGGGTACTCCCGCAGCCGAGACTAAGCTCCAGGCGGGCGACGTGATTACCGCTGTCGACGGTGTCAGCCTCCAGGGCAAGGATATCGAAGCTTCCAAGGAAATGCTCCGTGGCCAGGTGAACAAGCCGCTCGAGATTACTTATGTGAGCGCAGGCGAAACCTACAAGGAAACGGTCCGCCGCACCCAGATTACCGTGAAGGAATTCGAAGGCAAGTCTGTGCAGAACTGGTATGGTGACAAGGAAAATGTGAACTCTCACGAACTTGAAGCCTTCGCCAGCGCAAAGCAGAGCGACAAGCAGCTCGTGGCTGTCCTCCAGAACGGCAACCTCGTGAAGGAAGACGTCAAGGCCGCTTCTGCTGGCATCAACGGTGTCTACATCGAAAGGGTGAACGAATTTGAACCCAAGGTCCAGAAGAAGAATGTCGTTCGTTCCAGCGACGCTCGCCTCCGTGGCTTTACGCGCAAGGCTGTGAGCTTCGGCCTCAAGTCTTCGGGCAAGGCTGTTGTCTCCATCTTGAACGCTGATGGCGAATTGGTTGCCACCCTCCGTGCCGACGACGCTAAGGCCGGCATCAACACGATTGCTTGGGACGGTAGCCAGCTGACGAGTGGCCGCTACATGGTGAGCATTGACCATAACGGTTCCGTTAGCGGAACGATGGCTGTGCTGAAGTAGCTCCAGTCCATAACTTTTAATGGGACCGGTCAGAAGTGGCCGGTCTTTTTTTGTCGTGTTTGTTTGAAAAAAAATCAATTTGGTTCCTACTGAAGAACTGCGATTTTCTATCTTATCGCGCAACGTGTTTTTATTGAGAACCCATAGTCTCCTGTGGGCCGTTTTGCTGTTTGCATTGGCTGCCCTCTGTGCTCCTGCCGCGTTTGGCGAGGAGATGACCCGCTTTGAACTTGAAGAGCGAGTCCAAGAGGAAGAGGACACGACGGAAGTCACCTGGATGAATGACACTTCTGGAGTGGATACAATCGAGTATCGTGCTGTAGACCTTGTATATGATGTGGAAAAATCCACTTTCAACTTGAACAACAACGCCCAGCTGAAATACCGCACTGCGACGTTGGATGCCGATACCATCCTTTTTGACCAAGAGAATAGCATGCTCGTGGCGAGCGGCGAACCCGTACTCCGAGAGACGAAGAACCCTTCGTTGTCAGGGATGCGCCTCAAGTACAACATGAAAAGCCGCATCGGCGAGATTTACTATGCGACGACGTATCAGGATAACCAGCAACTGAACGGCATGGAGGTGCGGCGTCTGCCAGACACGCGTATCCAGATTGCCCGAGGGGATTTTAGTACTTGTAACGATTCAACGCATCAGCACTTCTACTTTTACGGACGGCGCATGGTCGTGAAGCCGAAAGAGACCATCACAGCACGTCCCGTGGTTCTGAATATTGCCGATGTCCCTGTGGCGGTCCTCCCGATGATTGTTTCTCCCTTGAAGAGTGGTCGCCGTTCTGGTTTGCTGACTCCGAAGTTTGGTGGCGACCAGAAGCAGGGCTTTTACATTAGCAATCTGGGTTACTATTACGCACCCAATGACTACTGGGATGCAACGATGAAGGGCGATATCATCGAAGGCGAGGAGGGACGGTTCGAACGTTCCACGTTGACGGGGGAAGCGCGTTACAAAATCCGCTACGTTCTTGATGGGAACATTTCGTACACCAGTTACCTTGAAGAATTTGATTTGGCGAATAGTGGCTACGATGTGAGGTTTACGCACAACCAGAATTTGACTCCCGACGGCAAGAATACGTTGAGCGGCTCCGGTTCGTTTGTAAGTGACCGCAGCGTGCGTAAGAAAAACGCCCTGGATGCAGAAACGATTTTGAATCAACAGGCGAATGCTCAGTTGACGTATTCCGGTAAGTACGGCACCAATAAGAGCCTCACGGTGAAGTTGAGCCAGCAGCACAACTTGACGACCGATTTGATGGAACGCCAAATTCCCGACGTGCAGTACAGGCAGAGTGGCCCGCTTTTCAACTTTGAACTCGATGAAGACGAGCTTGCGTCTGACGATGGTTCAATTGAGACGTACTTGGAAAAGTTCAATTACAGCTTTACGAATAGGGCGAACATCTTTACGCGTCGTGCCCAGGATACCGTCAACAATGTGGACACGACGGCGAAGTATTATGGTTATACGGGTAACTACTCGTTGGACTATTCTGGTTCGCTGTTCGATGTCATCAACCTCACGCCGAGGGCGTCGTTCACGGGTTACTGGACGGGCCGCTCCTGGATCAACCCTGAAGATTCGGCAAAGTACCGCAGGGCGCGCACGACGCTTGAACCTTCCGAAGGAAATTTTGGTGAGGTGGCGTACAACCACAACTACAGCCTCACCGCCGATACGAAATTGTACGGAATATGGGTGCCTGAATTAGGCCGATTTACGGGTGTGCGACATGTGCTTTCGCCAAGTGTCTCGTACACGTATGCCCCCGAAATCGATACAGTGAAAACTTTTGCACCGCACCCGTTGCTAGGGCAAACTCCATACCAGATTGAGCAGAAAACGGTGGGATTCGGCTTGAACAACGACTTTGACCTCAAGTACCTGAAGGTGGTCGGGCACAAGGCCGACACGACCAAGGGGGATACGGCCAAGTCCGTCGAAGACCAGTATGGGACACGCCGCTTGCTCACGACCCGTCACAGCACTTCGTACAACTTTGCCGCCGATTCGTTGCAGTGGTCCGATATCTCGTCCAGTTTCGGTCTCCAGGTATTGCCCGATTACATGTTCACGGTCCGTACCACGCACAGTGTATATCACAAGTACACCGATAACCCGACCAAGGCGCAGTTCCCTGAACTCACATATTGGGGCTACGAACTTTCTCGTGCATTCCACTGGAACGGTCAATTCAACGCGGGGTTGCCTTCGCAGATGGGCAAGTACGAGATGCTCAAGTGGGGCTTTGGCCTAGATTACCGCTATACGTTCTCGAGTACGCGCGTGGCGAGGGACTTGTTCAAGGACAACGTTTCACATTCCACTGAAATTTCGGCTTCATTCCAGCCTACGGTTAACTGGGAAATGACTTACAGGACGCGCTACGACTATAACGAGGGCCGTTTCGTGACTCATGCGTTTACGTTCAATCGTTCCTTGCACTGCTGGCAACTTGATTTCAGTTGGACTCCGACCGGGCCTGCTGCTGGCTGGAGCTTCTCCATCTACGTGAAGGAACTCCCGGATATCAAACTGAATGCTGGCAGCACCGACACGAAGACTGGCAGCTACTAAGTGATTGAAAAATGGAAATTACAAACAAAATAACAGATTTGAAGCCGTCCGCTTTTGACGAAGTCGTGCTTGCGAGCGGCTCTCCCCGCCGCAGGGAAATTCTCTCGCAAATCGGGATGAAGTTTAGGGTGGTTGTTTCCAATGACGAAGAATCCCCCAAGTCGAATAATCCTCTGGATTTTCCGCGTGAAAATGCGAGCGCAAAAGCGCTTTCGGTTTCGGCCAAGGAGCACGATTCTTTGGTGTTGGGCTTTGACACCCTGGTTTTTCTGGACGGCGAGCCTCTCGGCAAGCCCGGAACCCCCGAAAAGGCCCTGGAAATGCTCAAACGTTTGAACGGCCGGTCCCATAAAGTGATTACCGGGGTGGCTGTAGCCTGGAATGGAGCCATTCTCAGCGCTACAGAAGAGGAAACGGAGGTGTTTTTCAGGAACAACACCTTACAAGAACTCGAAGATTATGTAAATTCTAAAGACCCGATGGATAAAGCGGGGGCTTACGGCATCCAGACGCAGGGTGCGAGGCTCATTAGCGGAATCCGAGGGTGTTACTACAACGTTGTCGGGTTGCCGGTAGCCCGGCTCCTGGATGTTTTGGGAAGGTTGAAGGAAAAAACATGATTCCTGTTGAAGATAAACGTACTGACGAATCTTTAGGTGCCTATTTTGCGCGTGTCCGCGAGGCACATTCCCTGACTGTCGAAAAACTTTCTGCCGAGACAAAGATTTCGGTCAAGCATATCACTTCTATAGAAAAGAGTGATTGGAAGGCGTTCCCTGTCGAAGCCTATTTGCGTAGTTATTTGAACTCTCTTTGCTCCAAACTTGGCCTGGAAACCAAGAAGGTGATGGAGTGGTATACGAAGGAAAGTGGATCCCAGTATATGAACGTATCTCTAGATACGGCAATAACTTCCACGATTTCACCCATGGCCGAGGAGAACGTGAAAAAGCATAGCAAGGCGATTCCTATCGTCATCATTTTGCTTGGTCTTGGGTTCTTGGCCGCAATGCATTTCATGGACCAGCTAGGCCGGTTCGACGAGTCTGGCGATGCCGCCAAGAGTGATTCTGCTGTTGTCGACGAGTCCGAAAATGTCACTCCGTCCGAAATTCCTGAGGGTGCTGAGGCTGTTCCTGCAGATTCCCTGCGCGCCGATTCCATCGCTGCTGCCAAGAAGGATTCTGCCGAACGCAACGGCTCGGTGAGTCAGGCTGTCGTGGACGAGGCCATCAAGAAATCCGATCGTCCTGCATCGGCCACGATTTTCATTTCGTCTACGTCCAAGAAGGAAGACAAGGCTGAGCAGCCAGCGTCTAACGACGGCAATACAAGGTTTGAACTTATCGGTTCCGGCAACGCCCGCACGTGGATTGGCCTCAAGCATCACGACGAGGATGATGCATTCCTCAAAGAATCGAACATTTCTGTTGCAGGGACAAAGATGGTTTACAACACGAAGGACACAATCCTCGTGATTATCGGTGAACCTCGCGCTATCGCGAAGATGATCCTGAATGGTGTGGAAACTCCGCTCCCGGAAATGCAGTTTGGCCGCGTGACCCGTTTCCATGTGTATGACGGAAAAATTGTCCGCAGGGGTAACTGATGCGAATTTCGAAAATTTCTCGCAAGACGAGCGAAACCTCCATTGAACTCGCTCTGAACTTGGATGAGGCCGGTCGCGGAAAGATTGATTCCGGCAATGCTTTTTTGGACCACATGCTCGATTTGTTCCAAGTCCATGGCGGATTCCGCTTGGATTTGACCTGCAAGGGCGACGTCGAAGTCGACATGCACCACAGCATGGAAGATATCGCCATTGTGCTCGGACAGGCACTGGTGGAATGCCTGGGCGACAAGAAGGGTATTGAACGTTACGGATTTTACTTTGTTCCAATGGACGAGGCCCTGAGCCGCGTTTGCATTGATTTCAGCAATCGCATTGGCTTTGTCTGGAATGTGCAACTCCCTGCCGCAATGGCTGGTGGTATTGAAGCGAGCATGTTTGAACACTTCTTCAAGAGCCTTGCCGAAAATGCCCGCATGAACTTGCATGTGGAACTGTTCTACGGTAGCGATAACCACCATTGCCTTGAATCGATTTTCAAGGCGTTTGCCCGCGCCGTGGCGATGGCTGTTGCTCCTGGCCGCAACAAGAATGCTATCCCCAGCAGTAAAGGTGTGCTTTAGACCGGCGTGGGGGACCTTCTAGGTTCCCTCGTTAGCGCTGGTTTCTGATGCGTCACTTTTGCTATCTTGATTTCCATGCGTTTATTTCAATTTTTCTTGCTCGTATTAATTCTTGTTTCCGCAAGCTTTGCGGTGACGGCTCCGAAGTCTTCTGCTGCGGCGAATAAGCCCCAGCAAGTTCCCGCAATTTCCATTTCTCCCGAGGAAATGATGATTTTCATGGCTCTCCTGCAGAGCCCTGCATTCAAGGATAATTTTGTGCGTTCCTGCTCGGCACAATCGGAGGAATGGCTTGGAGCTACGCAGGCGAACAAGTCGTGTGCTTGTGCTTTTAATCGGCTTGCTGGCGACCAGGCTGCTTTGAATAAACTTGTTAACGCGGTCGCTCTTGATGGCAGCGGGATTAATTTCGAAAAGATTGGCTTTAGTGTCGTGGAACCTTGTATTCCTAACGAATATCCTTCTGAAACGGATAACGCCTTTGTGAAGGAATGCCTTAAGCAGAAAGATTTGAACAAGCCTACATGTGAATGTATTCTCAAGTCGGTCAAGAGGGATTATACGGTCCATTCCCTGATAAAGCTCGCTTTTGAAAACCAGAGACAACTGGAAACGGATCTCAATTTGAAAACGGCTCAGTGCCTTTCCAAATAAAAAAGATTCCGACCTAATGGCCGGAATCTTGGAGAGGAGTGCACATTTCTATTTCTTGATGTACAGTGTGTTCACGGTAGAACCCTGTATTTTGGAGCGGACGACGTAGCGGCCCTGCGGCAGTGCGTTTACGCTTTTGCCCATGAAGTGGCCGTTCATATCGAAAATTCCGATGGTGGTTGCTGTCCCGAGCAGACGCGGTGCTGTCGCGAGGTGGGTCTTGCCTGAGTCGGGAGGCGTTACTGTTGTATCGGGCGATGTTACTGTCGTATCGGGCTGTGTTACGGTTGTGTCGGGCGGAGCTACTGTCGTGTCGGGCGGAGTTACGGTCGTATCAGGACTGATATTCGCCGTGTACTTGTCCCAGCCGGGCATGTCCTCGAGGCTGATGATGCGCTCGTCTTCCATATTGCTTTTCCATACGGCATCCTTGGTCTGTCCGGGCCAGGTCCCGCTCCAGGTGCTGTACCACGGCATCCACCAGCTCCATACCGCTTCGTCGGCGTGCATGTTGTTCACGTCGGGGATGGGGCCGTTTTCGCTGAGCGCGAGAATCTTCGTGCCGTTCGATGCGCTCTTGAACTTGTCGAAGGCGCTCGCGTTGCTGGAATGGTCATTTGCGTTGTTGTAGATGTCGATGGAAAGCACATCGTAGTATTCGCTGCCCGGATCCCAGGAGGTGACGGTGCTCCCTTCGGGGTTGAACACCCAAATCATGTTCTTCACGCCCTTGACTTTCACCATGCGGTCATAGACAAGGCGATAGAGGGCGGCGAACTGGTCGCCCGAATTGATGCTCCACCAGAACCACTTGCCGCCCGCTTCGTGCAGGGGGCGGAAGATTCCTGCCACGCCTTCTTTCTGCAGTTCGAGGAAATAGTCGGCGATGTGGTCGATGTCGGCGACGATTCCCTTGTAGGCCGCGCTTTCGGTGTTCCATTCGGTGGTGCCGGGCTTGAATCCGGTCGCGAAGTCAAAGGTCGTGTATCCCTGCCCGTTATCGGCGCCCTGGATGTAGAATGCGTCTTCCTTGTCGAGAGGGTCTTTCCAGTGCCAGGTGAATGCGGGTATGCCGCCGGCTTTCCAGAGACCCTTTGCGATAGAAATCGCCTTGTCGGTGTATTCCTTGTTCCAGCTTTCGTTGGCCTTGGGGCCGGTTGCAAACAAGAAATCCAGCCCGACGATGACGGGATATTTCTGGGTCCTTGTATAGATGTACTTCACGTCGTCGTGGGTCTTGAAGTCGGCCCCCAGCGTGAACCCGCTCATGTCGCCGGTCATGATGCCGCTGATGGTCTTCTTGCCGAAGTTTTCGCGCAGGAAACTGTAGAGCTTTACCGCACTCTCGGTCGCGTTGGGGGTGACCGGCTTTGCGGAAAGCTTGAAGGGGGCTGATTCGTATGGTTCCACGTCGATGTAGTCCACGCTAATCCATCCCCAGAATTTCTGGAGGGCGATTGTATTTGTACCTGCCTTGAGCGTGACAATTGTCGAAACGTCCTTCCAAGTGGAAGCTTCTTCGAAATCTACGGTGCCCGATGTCGAACCGTTCACGGCGATGTAGTTTGCTTTGAATTCAGGAGCCTTGTAGTGGATTGTCACTTGGTATTTCCCGGCTGTTTCCGCGGTGACGCCTTCAAACGAAATGTTGCCTTCCTGCATGTCGGCGTAACCCGTTCCCGAGTCCCCACCGCTGTTGACAATTTTGGCACCTTCCGAAACGGTTGCCGATTCACCTTCGTACTTGGTGGCAAAAGCTGCCACCGCCAAGCCGAGCCCGATGATTATGATGTTTTTTCCAATAAACATATACACTCCTTATATATTCATAAAATATGTTTTTTCTTTATAAAACGCTGTGATGGAAATCAAATGGTGTGGACAAAAATGTCTACGCTCCCGTAAAAAAAATGGATGTTTCCCGAAAAAGAATGGATATTGATATTGAATAATGTATTTTTGGCAATGGTAGGTCTCCTATGTTTGCAAGGAACAAAATCAACATTTTCGACTATTCGGACTACCGCAAGTTCTTGCGGGAGTTTTACGAGGTTGAAAAGTCGTTAGACCCGACGTTCAGTTACCGCGTGTTCGCCACGGCGGTCGACATGGACGCGAGCCTGCTTCTCAAGATTTTGCAGGGCAAGCGCCACGTTTCCCCCAAATGCATTGAATCGTTCGTGCAGTTCTTCCGGTTCAAGGAAGGCAAGGCGGAATATTTCCGCGAGATGGTCGCCTACGGCAAAGCAAAAAACGACGAACAGGTCCGCCGGCATTTTGAAACTCTACAGAAAATGCGCCCGTTGGCTTGCCGCGAACTGGACGAGGCGCGCTATCGCTATTTCCAGCAGTGGTTCTACCCGATGATCCGCTCTGCGCTGGATGTCTTTGATTATCGCGGGCCGCAGGATGCAGCCTCCCTTGGGGATTCCTGTGTCCCGAAACTGACTGCAACCCAGGTGCAGGGCGCTGTGGACGCCTTGCTGCAACTCGGGCTTGCCCAAAAGCGGAAGGATGGCCGTATTGTGCCGACCGAGGCGCATATCAAGACCAAGGAACGCTGGTTCAGCGCTTCTATTAGCGAGTACCAGCAAAACATTGCCGACTTGGCCCGCCGCTCGATTGCTGAAACGCCCAGGGAAGAGCGCGATATCAGCACGCTCACGATGGCTCTGGATTCCTCCCAAATCGAAAAAATACGTGAAATTCTCGCTGAAACGCGCAAATCTATCGTAAATGTGGTGAATGCGATGCCGTCCAAGATTTGCGACAGCGTTTATCAGCTAAATTTCCAGTTGTTCCCGATGATGAAAAAGGTAAAATGATGAAACGTTTAATTTCGGCAGTTTCTCTGTTGTCTTGTTTGTGGGCTTGCTCCAGTTCCGATCCGGATACTGCCGGCGCGACGAGCGAGACGACGAACGGGATCGCCGTTATGGTGGTGGATGCCGCAACCAAACCGGTTCCGCAGGCGCGCGTTACCTTGTTCAAACGTTCTGGAGCCGTTCCTGCGGACAGTCCGTCCGAAGTCCAGGATGTGACGCAGTTCCTCCCGTCCTATGTCTCTGCGCTGGAAACCGCCACTGCAGATGATTCTGGAATGGTGCAGTTCGAGATTTTGCCGGATCAGTGCCAAAATGCAAGGTGCTATGTCGAGGGAATTGCGGGCGAGGACTCCTCGCTCATGGTGTGGACGAAACTCAATGCGGCTGATTCCATGACAGATAAAATTGAACTCTTGCCGTCCGTGTCGCTTACGGTGTACACCGGGGCGTCTTCCTCTGACTCTACAGTCTTGGGCGCAACATTGATGCTTGATGCGACGCCCTATTGGGCCCAAAATGAAGGAAGCGCGTTTGTCTTTTCGCATGTTCCGGCTGGTTTATATACCGTTGTCGCAGATAATCAGCCCGTTGCTGAAGTCTCGCTTGATGCCGGAACTTCCGTCGATACGCTCGTGCCCCTTCCCGGACTGACCCGCGAATTCGTGTTCGAAGATTTCGAGGATGGTGACAGCCTGAACAACCTTGCGAAAACTTATCCGAACTATGGCTGGTATTTCTCCGCATTTAAGGGGGCTTCCTGGACCAAACCGGATTCGTCAGGCTTTGCCGCTGCGCTCAAGGACGATACCTCCCACGGCAAGTTCCTTGCGACGGATTTTGCTTTAGGCGATACGGGATATGTGCTGATGGGGACTCGCCTGGGCCTCGATACCGCCCATTATGATTTGAGTGCGTTGACCGCTATCCGCTTGACGGTGCGCGGCGATTGCGAATTCCGTGTCGCGCTGGAGCATTACCTCGATGTGGGTGACAATAATTTCAGGAAGGCCCTCTGGCTTGCAAAGGCGTCCGACGACTGGACCGATGTCGTGTTGCTCCCCGGCAACGAACTTCTGGATGAGTTCAGTTATCAGGTGCCGTGGGGCGAGGTCTCGAAGGAAATCGGCCTCTTCAGCATATTCATCACGAGCGGTACGCACCTGGAAATAGACAGGATTGTCTTCGAAGGGATTGAACTCCACTGAATGTTTTGAGTTGCTTTAAACAAATAAGAAGAAAAGAATCAATCCAAGCGTAAGTACGATTCCCGCATAGACGCCACCTAAAAGGTCGTCGGCCATGACTCCCCAAGCTCCGGGGAGTTTTTCCATTTTATGGATGCCAAGCGGCTTGAGAATATCGAAAAAGCGGAACAGTCCGAATGCAATGGCAAGAATCCAAGGGTGGGCGAGGATGATTTCGGCCGGGATGAACGCGAGGCTCATGAAGATGCCGCAGACTTCGTCTATCACAATCCAGCCAGGGTCTTTGGTGCCGGTGTCCTTCATCGCTTTGTTCACGAACGGGATGGAGGCGAAGAATACGATGAGGGCTGCGACGAGGAAAAGCCCGTATGTGCGGGTTCCGGTGGCCTGCTCGTTGATGGCGTGAGTGTACTGGAACCAGTATTTGGAACTCAGGATGGCCAAGGGGTAGGCGACAATCGCGGCGGCCAAGCTTCCCATGGTGCCGGGCGCTTTTGGCGACATACCCGAGCCAAAGAATGTCACGATAAGAGCGGTGAGCTTGTCGGTCCCGCGCCACTCGTGCGGCACGCGCTTCTTTCCGTATTTTTCTTTCAACTCAGCACTATTCATTTCTCATTCCTCACTGCTCACCGCTCATTGTTCACTGCTCATCGCTCATCGCTCACCGCTCGTTGCTCATTGCTCTTGTCCGAGATGCTTTCGGCAGGGTGTAACGGCCAGGGCGATTCCACGACTTCCTTGATTTTTTCGGCCTGGGCCTCGCGCTTCTTTTTCCAAATTTTCAGCTGTTCCTTGAAAGCGTTCTTCAGCCTTTCCATGCCGATGTTTTCCTTGGCGCTCACCTGGATGGCTTCCGGGTAGTTCTCGCGAAGTTCCGAGCGGCGCGCTTCGTCGCAGATTTCGGCCTTGTTGAACACGCGGATGCGCGGAGTGTCTTTGCTGATAATGCCTTCGAGTGTCTTGTGCGTCACTTCCAGGTGCTCGCGATAATCGGGGGCAGAGCCGTCCACAACTTCGAGGATGCAGTCGGCGTGCGCAGCGACCCCGAGCGTGCTCTTGAAAGTCTCGATGAGGTTGTGCGGCAGCTTGCGGATAAAGCCCACCGTATCGGAGAGGATGATGTTTTCCCCGTCGAGGTAGAGCTTGCGCGTGGTGCTGTCGAGGGTCGCGAACAGCTTGTCTTCTACATAGACGTCGGCGCCGGTAAGGCGGTTTGTGAGCGTGGACTTGCCTGCGTTTGTATAGCCGACAATGCCGACCTGGAAAATGTCGTTGCGTTTGTTCGCCTGGCTTTCGCGGGCCTCCTCGATTTTCTCGAGTTTTTTCTTGAGTTCCTGGATGCGCTTGCGAATCATGCGGCGGTCGGTTTCGAGCTGCGTCTCACCCGGCCCCTTGGTGCCTATGCCGCCATTGTGCTGGCGGCATAGGTGCGTCCACGCACCGGTGAGCCGCGGCATCATGTACTGCAGCTGCGCGACTTCCACCATCAGGCGGCTTTCTGCCGTGATGGCGTGCTTTGCGAAAATGTCGAGGATGAGGCCCGTACGGTCGAGCACCTTGATTCCGGGCAGGCGCTGTTCCAGATTTCTCACTTGGGAACCCGAAAGGTCATCGTCGAACACGACCATCTTGGCGTGTTGTTCTTCGAGGGCGCGCTTGACCTCGTTTACCTTGCCTTCGCCGATAAGCGTTGCCGGGCTAAAGTTCTGTACGCGTTGCAAAAAGCTCTGCACCACCTCTGCTCCAGCGGTTTCGGCGAGCCTTCCCAGCTCCGCGAGCTGTTCTCCGGCAAGCCACGGACGTACCTTGGGTGTCGAAATGCCTACGAGAATGCAGCGCTCTTTTTCGGGTTTGTGCTCTGTTATTTGCTTCATTAAAAAATTACTTGTCGTTTCCGCTTAACTTTAAAAACCAATAGTCTTCGCTATTGATGGAACTGGCGTTCAGAATCGGATCGTCGGCCAGATTTTGGGCTGCGTCATTTGGCGCTTTGTCTTCTTTTTCAAGTTTTTTATCGTCCATGATTCTAATATAAAAAAACTGGCCAATTACTTGACCAGTTTAGTGTAATATTCCTGCAGAAAAGTTATGCTTGGCTAGATGATATTGGGTGGTGCTTGTTCAAGCGTTTTCCCTGCTAGGCAATCTAGCCCGATTTGTAGGCAAGACGTGTCATCTCCAGTTTTGTTCAAGAGGAATACGAGGTTCTTTTTCCACAGTTTATCTTCGCCGATAGACGAAAGCTTGACCTGCTGTGAAAGCCCCTTTTCGTTGAGGGTAATGAGGAGAATGTTCAATGTTTCGATGTCTTTTTCGGTATCGCTTGAGTTTGACAAGATGATTATATCTTTTTCGCCTAGTTCTAGACTTTCTAAATCTGAAAGGATTTTCTCCATAGAATCTGGAGAATGAACCAAAGAGATGTATAAAGGAATATTGCATTCCTTGTCCTTACGGCATTCAGTGAATTTTTTGATTAGCGGGTTTATGCTTTTGCCGTCTGTTGTAAAATCAAGTTGGACCGCTTGGATATTTGATTTTACGAGTAAATTGTATATGTCATCACTGGCAATAGTTTCATCATTGGTGATGATGTCGTAAGTGACATATCTCTCTTTTAAAAGTTCAAGAATTTTAGAGAATTCGGCGCAATGACTTATCTTGTCGATTCCAATATGGAGTAAGCATGTGTCGTTGATGTTGTGGGTGTTGAGGAGTGCTCCTAATAGTTCAACATCCATGACATCGTTGTTGTATGGTTCCAAAGAAATGAAAATGTTGCGTGTTTTTTTATTTTCGATTTCTGGGTCAATTATATATGGAATACTTGGATCTTCGGCTATTTTTTCTATCAAGAATGGAATTATTTTTTTGTTGAATGAGCAGACTTCTGTTTCGTCTTCTTCCTTGATTCCAGAATAGTACTCTTCTGAATAGCAGAGTCCTCCGCACAGCCCTTGCCATGTGCAATTTTTGCATCGTTTTAGTTTTTCTACGCAGCGGGATTCCGCCTTTTTTCTGACCGGACTATTGAGAATTTGGTCTTTTATATGTCCCTTGTCTAGGGCCCCCATCAAGAAATCCTTGTCGCCGGTAAAATTGTCGCAAGCGTAAAGATTTCCGTGAACGTCTATTCCGAGTATTTTACGAGAGGCTCCACAAGGTGAGTTCATGCACATGAATTTCTTTTGATTTAAATAAATGCTTTGAACGAAATTACTCAAAACGCGTTCCGAAACCCATTCGTTCTTTGCGTGATTCTTATTGTGAGCCACAATTCGTTCAAAAATGATTTTGTAAGCCTCAAATATTGTGTCTCCATCCACATAATAATTGGATTCGTCTTTTCCGCGGCCGTTTTTTTGGATGGGAGAGAATGATAAAGTATTGATCTTGTTTTCTATAAAAAAATCAAGAGTTTCGTTCATGTGTTTTGCATTCAGGCCATTCAGTACGGATATGGTTCCAAAGTGAACATCGTGCTTTCTAAGAATATTTATTCCTCGCATTACCTGTTCAAAAGAACCTTTACCACCAAGGTAATGTCTTGATGCATCTTGAATGAACTGAGGGCCATCAATGCTTATGCCGACTTTTACATCGTATTTTTTGAAGAACTCTGCAATTTCGTCATTAATCAATGTCCCGTTTGTTTGAATGGCTAGGTCTAATTTATCGCGATAAGGTTTTACATATTCCGCGACCTTTTTCATTAAATCAAAGTTTAATAATGGTTCTCCTCCATGAAATGCGTAATTAATCATTCGTTCGTCATTTTTGTGCATCTCCAAATATTCATCGGCAACTTGGAATGCAATTTTTTCAGACATCTTGCAAGTTTTTTTGCTTTCCGCATCTATGTAACAGTAAGAACAATTTAAGTTACACTGCTCTGTTAGTTTTACGACAGCCAAAGTAGGTAATGTGTTTGAATCTCTATCCTTACGTACGTTATTTATTGTTTCTTGTATGCGGAATTCGTTTTCTTGTAGTGCTTTAAGAATATCTAAAATTTCTGATTGTGATAGATTTGGGAACTTGTTTATGACACTCTCGATGTCGGATGTCTTTTCCATTTCTTCGACGACATCTTTGTAAGATTTGTCAAGGAGGACCCATGCTCCAGTTGGAACGTGAATCGCCAATAGTCGGTTCTCAAAAGGAATCCATTCTCTTTTTACTTGATTTAAAAGCATTTTTGTTCTCGTTATAATAAAATAATAACCAGTCTTGTATTACAAGACTGGCTGTGAAAAATACTAGAATTCTAATAGTGTCTTAAGATCATTATCTTTAACGAAACATTCGAATTCAGCTGCTTTTGCTGCGGGAATTGTCAATGTCTTATTTTCTATTTTCGCACCATAATTTTGAAGTTGAAGAATATGGTCCTTGTTTAGACTTGCTCCTTCTGCAAGATGAACGACGATGTTTTCACGTTCTGCGACGAAAATGTCTGTGTGAACGTCTTTATGAGGAATGAGATCTTTGTACGGAGGATTGAAGTCTTTGTACGGAGGTGTGCCACAGCGCCTATACGGAGGTGGGGCAAAGTCCTTATACGGAGGTGGAATGACAACTTTGTGAGGGTTAAGGTCTATATGAACTTTGCCAGGTATTCTTGCTTGAGCGCTTACGCTTGCTGCTGGCTTCACGACTTTTTCAACTTTCTTGGCGGCTGATAGATCCGTTCTGTTGGCTTTTTTTATGTCTGCCATTTTGTTTTCTCCTGTTGGGGTTATAAACTTATTCCAAAATAAATAAGTTGTTTATAACATTAATTTAATTTATGGGAAAGAGAGTGTTTTTTTTCAAAAAAAAAGAGGATTTTTGTGTAAATTTTTCGGAACAAAGTTTGTTGTGATTGATGGATGTATGTTCAACGAATGAACAATGTATTACAATGTAATCCGTTGTGCCAAGACAATTTGGACGAATTTATCGAGAGAATCTAAAAACGTGATTTTCAGATTCTCGTTTTGCCCTTAGTTGCCGTTTTCATTGACAATTATGCTTGGAAAATTCCTGTTGCCGTTTATATAAAGAATTTTGGCAGATGTCATCTCGTCTGGGATTTCGAAATCAACGACCGAAATGCAACTACAGGTGGGGACTCCATCGCTATCGTAACTAGTGTTTACGAATAGAGTATCGTCAATTCTTTTTGTATGTAGTGAAAAATCCAATCCACAGTAGGTGGGAATCTTTAATTCAACAAATATAGAGCCGTTTCCCGTTTTTCGGAAATAAACTGTATCTACTTTTATAGCATCATCAAAAATGTTACTTCTTGTTTTTTGTGGAATGGTTCGGCGTAGTGCTTTATCCGATAAACTATCTGTGAGACTTTCTTGCTTATCTTCCACTAGACAAGCTGCTTTCAATTCATAGGGAATTCCTGGCTTTTCATCGTCAGAGCACGAACATACTGTTACCCATGTTGCCATTAGCAAAATCCATGCGATGTTTTTTACCATTTTAGGACTCCTTTATGGGGTTATGGATATAAAACTAAATCTGATGCGTAAGAAATGTAACGGCTTACGAATAAATTTACAAATGTTTTGCGTTTTTTTATGAGCCTTTCTGTTCTTTGAATAAAATGAAATTGGCTAAATTATGTAAATTTACTGCATGAAATTTCGCCTTTCGACAGAGACTTTGAACCGCCTGAAGCGCTTCCGCAAGAACAAGCGTGCGTTCTGGTCCCTTGTCGTCCTTGTGGTGGCGTACCTGCTCTCGCTTACCAGCCCCTGGACGGTGAACGACGAACCCCTTTATTTAAAGTACAACGGTAAGTCCTATTTCCCGGCGTTTGCGCGTTACAGCGATGCGGATTTTGGCGGGGATTACCAGACGGAAGCCGATTACGCGAAGATTTTTGCCGAAGTGCGCGAGTGCGAGGAAGATGCTGCCGAGGGCTTTACCCGTGCCGGTGGTTGCCCCGAGACCTGGGCGATTATGCCGCCCATTGCACACGATCCCTTGAAAGCGGACTTGAGCGAAGACGGAACGCCCCCGTTTGCTCCGAGTGCAAGGCACTGGCTCGGCACCGACAGCAACGGCCGCGACGTGCTTTCTCGCCTGATTCACGGTTTCCGCATTTGCATCAGCTTCAGCCTCCTGTTGACCATCCTCGGGACTTTTCTTGGAATTGTCATTGGTGGCATCCAGGGCTACCTGGGCAAATTCTGGGACACGGGTATGCAGCGTATGATTGAAATTTGGTCGTCGTTGCCGATGCTTTACGTGGTCATCCTTATCGGCAGCATTTATGGTCGAAGTTTTTGGCTCCTGATTCTCATCATGGCGGCGTTCAACTGGATTTCGCTCAGCTACTACATGCGCGCGGAATTCCTGAAGTTGCGCAGCATGACTTACGTGCAGTCGGCGAAGGTGCTGGGCTTGGGCCACCGCCATATCTTTTTCAAGGAAATTTTGCCGAATGCGCTCACTCCCGTAGTGACGCTTTTCCCGTTTACGCTTATTGGCGGTATCGGGAGCCTCACTTCGCTGGACTTCCTTGGTTTTGGCCTGCAACCGCCCACACCGAGCTGGGGCGAACTCATGAGCCAGGGACTCAATAATTTGTATGCACCGTGGATTTCGGTGAGTACGGTTGCCGCTTTGTTCGTAACGCTTTTGTTGACCACCTTCGTTGGCGAGGGCGTGCGCGATGCCATGGACCCCAAATCGGGAGATCGTTATGTCTAAAAAGGGCTTGGTTCTTGAGGGGGGCGCAATGCGCGGACTTTTTACCTGCGGCGTTCTCGACCTTTTTATGGAAAAGGGGATTGAGTTTGACGGCGCGGTAGGTATTTCTGCCGGAGCCTGCTTCGGATGCAACCTCAAGTCCCGCCAGCCGGGGCGTGCTTTGCGCTACAATCTGCGCTTTGCGGGCGACAAGCGGTATTGCAGTTTCCGTTCCCTTTTCAAGACGGGCGACATCTACAATGCCGATTTCTGCTACCACAAAATCCCGCAAGAACTGGATCCGTTTGATTTCGATACGCTCAAGAAAAATCCGATGGAATTCTACATGGGCGTGACGGATGTCGAGACAGGCGAGGCGGCGTTCCCGCAGCTTGTTGACGGATGCGACAAGGACTTGGAATGGATGCGCGCTTCGGCCTCGATGCCCCTGGCCGCGAAGATCGTGGAGATTGATGGCGGCAAGTATATGGACGGAGGCATTGCCGATTCCATCCCGCTGCAGTTCATGCAATCAAAGGGCTACGACCGCAATGTGGTCATATTGACGCAACCCAGAAATTACGTGAAAAAGCCCAACAGCCTCATGCCGCTGATACGCTTAGTTTATAGGAAATATCCGAATTTTGTCCGTGCGGTGGCATGCCGGCACGAGATGTACAACGCCGAGACTCGCTATATATTTGAACAGGAAAAGGCGGGGAATGCCTTGGTGATTTGCCCTGACGCTCCGCTGGGCATCAGCCGTATCGAGAAGAAAGGCGCTGAACTGCAGCGCGTGTACGACATGGGAAGGAATATTGCGGAACGTCGCCTAGACGAAATTACGGAATTTCTTTCGAAGGGTTGATATGTCGGAATCAGTGCGTTTACCCGTTCTCTCGGTGAAGTCCCTTTCGGTTGCGTTCGGTTTTGATAAAAACGGGACGCCGCGCGATGGCATCCCGCCGCTGCAGGTGACCGACAAGGTGAGCTTCGACATCTATCCCGGCGAATTCTTTGCACTGGTGGGGGAGTCGGGGTGCGGAAAAAGCGTGACGGCCATGGGAATACTCCGCTTGTTGCCGCAGCCGAGCGCCCGCATTGTCGATGGCTCCGTTCTTTATCGTTCAGGAGCTGCCGAAGGGAACGATGCTTCGCTGGATTTGGCAAAAATTCCGCTGGCCGATTTGCAGAAAATCCGTGGTTCCGAAATCGCTTGCATCTTCCAGGAGCCCATGCAGGCGCTGAATCCCGTGGTAACCATCAAGAAGCAGTTGCTTGAAGTCTTCCGCTATTCCCAGCGCTCTTCTGACAGCCGTTCTAAGCATTCTTCTGATTGTCATTCCCGGCTTGACCGTGGATCTCCTTCTGACAATCTCGCCGCAATCCGCGAAATGCTCACTTTGGCGGGCTTCAAGGACATCAACCGCGTCCTGGATGCTTACCCGCACGAACTTTCCGGTGGAATGCTGCAGCGCGTGTGCATCGTGATGGCGCTGCTGCCCAAGCCCAAGATCATTATCGCCGACGAACCGACGACCGCCCTCGACGTGACCGTGCAGGCCCAGGTGCTTGCCGTACTCAAGGACATGGCTGGCCGCACGGGTACGGCAGTGCTTCTGATTACGCACAACATGGGAATTGTCTCGCAATATGCGGACCGCGTGGCTGTCATGTATGCCGGACGCATCGTGGAAACTGGCCCTGTCCGCGATGTCATCGACGCCCCGATGCATCCTTATACGCAGGGACTGCTGGCCGCCATTCCCGAAAGCCATGGCGACATGCGCACGATGAAGTCCATTCCGGGAAGTGTCCCGCATCCGAGAGATTTTGCTTTAGGCTGTCGGTTTGCCGACCGTTGCGAAAGATGCGCCAGCGGCAATGCCGAACTGCAGGCGATGTGCCGTTCGGCCCAAGTCCCGCCGCGAGTGTTCGCCGACAATTCGACACAACACGAAACGAACTGCTTTGGGATGGTTATTCCACGACCGGTCTCATAATCATTATGTCCTCATAGCTAAGAATAAGGAGCTTATTCAGTTTCGGGGGCCCGATGTACCTCAAGAAGCTTTTCAATTTGATATGAATCCTGCTGATCCTGTGATTCTGAATCGTTGGAGTATAGATGAAAATTGGGGCTGGAAATGGGATTTTAGATATAGGTGGTAAGATTCGATTATGAAATGTATGCTTCTATGTGTATTGCTTAGTGCGACATTTATGCTGATATCGTGTTTTGGACCTTTCCCAAAAAAGAATCCTGCCGAAAAACAAACGGCGGAAACGCATGAGATTTGGAGCAGTCGATTCTCTTTTCCAAATAGTCCAAATGTCATTTCGTATCGCTTCCATAACCCTCAAATAATGTTTGATGCGTGGGAAAACATTCAAATAGACTTATCGTGCAATGAGGATAGCGTTGATATTCTTGTAATTCGTTCGTATATGGAGTGGAATAATTCGCCAAAATCTGTAAAAGAAGAACATTATAAGGCGCCTTATTCTTGTAGCATGTTTAATGAATTTATAAGACGTCTTGCCTCTGTTAAACCAGAAAAATGTGAATCACGTAATGCTTATTCGATTAATAGCGACATTAGTCCAACTATAATTTTTACTGATGGATCGAATACGCTTCGTCACGTTTCGTACTATGGGAGGTTCTGTGCGTTTGGTCGTAATGAAATGGAACGGACCCCGTTAGAGTCAATCGACTATGACTTGAGAAAGTTTATAATGGATGCGGGAGCCTGGAAAAACTTGGTTGTAAACCGTCCTTTGCGGATTATTGATAATCCAGATGCGGTGAAATATTCTATGACATCGTCGTTAAAGAATTTTGACAAACGTTTCATGAAAAAAAAGCAAATTTTATCATTGAATCAAGACACTTCTTTTACGTTTGTTGAAAATCTAGATGTCCTTCCATATTTCAGGGCTTATATAGAAGATAATCGCGTTGTATATGAACTCAGCGAAAATGGGAAAATTTTGAAGACAAGTGAAGATACGGATGTCCTTTCATTTGAGAAAATGCTGGAGTCATTGAGGTCTTACAAGATTGAAACATGGGTAATTTCTGCAAGTTGCAAGGGACCGTGGAAATCTTTTTATTGGAATGATGAAAATTTCTTAAATTCAATTTACTTCCACTGCGAAACAGAAAACCAGGAAGTTTGGTCGTTGCGTAAAAAAGTAGAGGATTGGTTTAAGTCGAAGTTAAATATGTTGGAAGAAAACGAAATGAATACAGATGGTTCCAAAAACGAACCGGGCAATCAGGGAATACCATAATTATATAGACGTTCCAGACGGAATTTTTGTCCACTTTTTTTTGGAAAATTAAGTTTGCTTGACAAGCTTTTCTTGCCGGTTTATATTGTTCGTGTTTGAAATTAAGAACGACAATATCGACGGGGGAATGTACAATGGCCAAGCGCAAGCCGCTCAAGGATTGTATCGTGAAGCCGGGCGAGAGGAGCCCGTTTGCAAACTTGCTGGTGGATCTGGCCTTCAAGAAGGCCTTTGACCCGGATAAACCTTCAAGCCGTGAAAACCTTGTGAACCTGCTGAACGACCTGCTGGAACCTCAGCTCAAGCGGCCCATCAAGAACGTGTGGACTCGCAACGTGGCGAAAAACCTGAGTGGCAGCAGGGAATCCCGCACGGCGATTTTTGATTTGCACTGCGAAGACGATGCCGGAAATTTGATCGAGATTGAAGTGCAGATTCGCAAGTTGAGAAATTTTCGCAAGCGCCTCGCTTTCTATGCGAGCGAATTGGTGGCAAACCAGGCGGAGCCCGGCCAAGAGTGGAAATTTGACGTAAAGCCGACCTACGTCATCGCGTTTGCACAGCATAACGTATTCGATGATGACCGGATTGTTCATCGTGCAACAACTACAGATTTGGAAACGGGAGAGCAGTTTGTCGATACCTACAATTATACGGTTGTCGAACTTCCGAAAGTTCCGTTCTTCATTGATAAGAAATCCGACGATTTGAGCAAATGGCTCTTTTTCTTCCGTTTCTTGAGTCGGCTCAAGGAACTTCCTGCCGAATTTTCCGAGCATAAGTTCGAACGCTTGACGGAAAGCTCAAAAGTATCTAATTTCAGTAAGGAAGAATTCGAGGCATATCAAAAAATGTACCACAAGGAATGGGACCATAACGCCATGGTCGACGGCGTCTTTGAGGAATTCGCGAAAGAAATAGACGCGAAGGTCGAGGAACGTGTGTCTGAACGCATTTCCAAGGAAATCAGCGAAAGTAAACGCGAAATGGCGAAGGCTATGCTCGCCGATAATGTCCCTGTTGAGAAGATTGCCGCTTATTCCGGCCTTTCCAAGGAAGAAATCGCTCAGCTCTAGTCTCTAGATTCTAGCCTCTAATCCTTAACTACTCAAACTCTTCTGCCCATTTGGGGACGACTTCTGTTGCTTTCCCTTGAATCACGACATCGGTGTAGGGGTCGTTTTCTGGAACTTCAAGGTTCAGGCACGTGACTTTTGCGCCGCAGCTCTTGGCGAAGCTCTTGAAGCCTGCCGCTGGGTAGACGACGCTGCTTGTCCCGATGTAGGCGAACTCGTCGCAGTTCCGCAAGGCATCCTGGATTTCTTCCATGTAGAGCGGGACTTCCCCGAAAAAGACGATGTCGGGACGCACAGGGCTCCCGCAAATGGGGCAGCGCGTATCCATGGTTTCTTCGCCCCGGAATTCGAATTCGTGGCCCGCATGTGTGCAGCGGAGTTTCATCAGGTCGCCGTGCATGTGCAATACGTTCTTGCTGCCGCCGCGTTCGTGGAGGTCGTCGACGTTCTGGGTAATCAGCAGGAACTTGTCGCCCAGGCGTTCTTCCAGTTTGGCGAGCGCGATGTGCGCTGCGTTCGGCTGGTGCTCGGGCAGGCCCTTGCGCAAGAAGTTATAGAAATCCTTGACTCGTTTGGGATCACGACGGAGTGCATCGGGTGTGCAGACGTCCTCGATGTTTTCGTGTTCCCACATGCCGTCGTTGCCGCGGAATGTGCGGAGTCCAGATTCGGCGCTGATTCCGGCACCGGTAAGTACGACCAGTCTTTTTCTCATTTTCCCTCCTTGGCGATGGATGCGAAGAATAAAGTCTCGGCAAGTATTCCGTGCTCGAAATCGGGCAGGTAAAGGCTTTCATTTTCCCCGTGGGCGTTGCATTCCGGGTCTTCGAGGCCGGTGAGCAAAATGGGAATGTCGCCGAACGTGTTGCGGAAAAGCTCCGCACCCGGGATGCTCGCTCCGCAGCCGATGAACTTGGTGGGCGTTCCGTAAGCGTCTCCCATGGCTTCGCTCATCTTCTTGAAGAACGGGTGTTCGGTGTCGGTGACGAAGGGGTTCGCGCCGTCTTCGCGTTCGACCTGGAATTCCATGCCGTTCGGGACGCGTTCCTTCAAAAAGTCAATGAGCATGTCGGTGCATTCTTCGGCGTCCATGCCCGGCGCGAGGCGAATGCCGATGCGTGCGTAGGCGCTGTCTTGCAGTACGTTGCCTGCATTCTTGCGGGAACCGATTTCCATCGCCGTGACGACAAGGCTTGGCTTGCGCCAGAGCGAAATCAGCAATTCGCTTTCAGGGACATGTAAGACAACGTTGTTTAAAACGCCACCGTCGTTGCGGAATATCGCTTCGGTCATGCCGAGGCTCTTGTAAGATTCCAGCTCTTCTTGGGTTGGCTTGACAAGTTTGTCTTCAAAATGCGGGATGAGAATATTGCCGCTTGCATCCGTGAGGCTTGCGATCATCTTGCAGAGTGCCTGGCCCGGGTCGGGGATGGGACCTGACCACGAACCGGAATGGAGCGGTGCCTTCGTGGCGCGGAGCGTAACCGAGATAGCGCTCATGCCGCGGAGCGTCGTGGTGATGGAGGGCGTTCCCTTGGCGAAGTTGCCGAGGTCTGCGACAATCACGGCATCGCATTTCAGGAGTTCAGCATTTTCCTTAAGGATTTGGGCGAAACCGGCACTGCCGGATTCTTCTTCGCCTTCGATGATAAACTTGAGGTTCGGTCCTTTGTTGCCGAGCAGGTTGCGGACTTGTTCCGTGGCGGCAAAGTGCGTAATGATGCCCGCCTTGTCGTCGGCGGTGCCACGCCCGTAAATGCGGTCCCCCTTGACGATTGCTTCGAAGGGGGGTGTGTCCCAGAGTTCGGTGCGCATGGGGGGCTGCACGTCGTGGTGTGCGTAGAGCAGGACTGTCGGCTGGTCTGGCGAGGTCAAACTTTCGGCGTAGACGGTGGCGCGTCCGCTGGGCGGGCGCAAAAATTGGATGTTCTGGAACCCGGCTTTCGCGAAGAGGCTTTTGACCGCATTCGCAGAATCCTCGACGTGTTTTTGGTCGAAATTGTCAAAACTGATGGAGGGAATGCTGACTAGGGCCTTCAGCAGGTCCAAGTAGCGCGGAATGGATTGGTTTATATTTCTTTCTAGTGCGTTCTTCATGGTTTTTTCGCTCTTTTTTATCTAATTTACTTATTATGGCTTTTGATTGCATCAATCACGAATATTATTTACGTTCTGGCGACAAGATGCTGGCTCTGATTCGCAGGATTTTCCATAAATATCCCGAATTCAGGCACGATTCGTTCAAGCATGTCGCTCGGCTCGCTCCGTTCATCCCGTTTTTGGGTGGAAGGCCGTCCAAGAGCAAGGTGCTCAAGAAGGTGGTGACGTTTGCGGACCATAGCAATTCCATTTACATGAGTGCTCCGATTATCCTTGCTGCCGGAGCGAACAAGACGGCGAATCGCATCAAGGATTATGCGAACGTCGGGTTTGGCGGCATTACGGTGGGCACGGCTACGCGTCATTTCCGCGAAGGCAACACGCATCGCCCGAGAATTGGTTTTTTGGAAAATGACCGTGCCATTTACAACAGCATGGGCCTCAATAACGAAGGGGTTGATGTTGTTGCCAAGCGGGTCGATTCCCAACTGGTGGCGGCGCACAAAGTGGGGCTCAGCGTGGGTATTTCTGTCGCAGAGACTCCGGGCATTACCGACGAGCAGGAAAAGCTCAAGGACATCCTCGAAAGTTTCTCCATTGCCTACAAGGCGGGTGATTATATAGAAATTAACGTCAGCTGCCCCAATACCGGTGAAAACCGCGTGGACTTGGACATGAGCTTCTCCGAGAAGTTGTTCGGGGAAATCATGAAGTTCCGCAATGGCCAAGGGCTGCGCAAGGCCGTGTATGCCAAGCTGAGCCCGGACATGTCGGAACGCCACTTGATGGCGATTATGGACATGCTCGTGCGTACTGGGGTGAACGGTGTCGTTATCGGCAACACTTACCCGACGGCGAAGATCAGCGAACTTGGGACCCAGACAAAGCGCGAGGACTTGCATCCGTTGCGTGCCGATGGCGATTGTGGCGGGCTTTCGGGCCGTCCTCTTTACGAGAACATGGTCTGGAACGTGAAGTTTATCCGCGAGCACTATCCGCAGATGAGCGTGATCGCTTGTGGCGGCATCGATAGCGGTTACAAGATTTTTGACCTGCTCAAGATGGGCGTTGATGCAGTCCAGTGCTATTCCGTGGTTGCGTTCCGCTGGATGGCTGCACATGCGATGCGCCTTGAACTCGAAGATGCCTTGCTTTCCGAAGGCTACTGTTCCATTGCCGAATTTGACGACCGTAATCCAAAGAAATGAAATTTACAAATAAAATAATTTTAATCCTCGTGTTGCTCGCGGGCTCCAGCTTTGCGTCGTATTTTCTAGATGACCCTACGGCGAAGGCGGTGGCTTCGGCACCCGAACTGCCCACGTGGCGTTTTGGCGCGACCTTTTCTCCAGCTTTTTACTTGAATACTTTTGGCTTTGGGGGCTCGCTTGCTGCGGAATACAGGCTCCACAAGAATCATTCCATTGATGTCTTTGCCGGTTCCATTGTTACGCAACCGCTTTACGAGGCGGGCATTGACTGGAGGTTCTTCTTCACGGGGGACCTGATGACGTCTCACCATGACGACTTCATTTTGCTGGGGGCGTCGGTGCTTGCCTTTGAAAGTTATGACGAGTATTACTATCCGCCTCGTGCTTCTGTAGGGTATGGCCGTGACATGCTTTTTTTTGACAAGGCGGATTTCCTTTGCCGTCTCGCATTCCGTTTGACCTATATCTTCGGGGAACCGATTCCGGAGAAGGATGCTGAACTGATGACGAGAAGTGCTAATTTCGTGGCGTATTTTGACTTCTCGATATATTTCTTCTAGGACTTTATAAAATGAATAGTTTGTTCAAAGTTTCTCTTGTGGCACTTGCATTTTCGAGTGCCGGATTTGCTGCTCCTTGGCTCGGTGTTACGTTTAAGAAGGCCCAGTACGAAAATCATCTTGCGCTTGCTGTGGTTGGTGTGCATCCGAATTCGGGTTGCTTTTCGATTGGCCTTGCTGCTGGGGATACGATTATTGGTATCGAAGGGAAAAAACTGGAATCGGTAGCCCAATTGCAGGACATTGTTTCTAAGGGCAAGGCTGGGCAGAAGATGTCTGTCGAGTATATTCATGGGGGCAAACGGATCAAGAAAGATGCGAAACTCACCGAGAGGCCCGATGACATCAGCAGCCTGACAGGTTCGGCTATCGGTAGCAAGATTGCCGAGTTCGGCAAGAACTTCTACCAGAACGGGGACAAACGGTTGGCCAAGCCCAAGGCGACGTTGCTCGATTTCTGGGCGACCTGGTGTGGCCCGTGCCGCAAGACGCTTCCGGTGCTTGCGAGTGTTTACAACAAATATTCGTCGAAGGGGCTCGAGGTTATTGGTGTCGCAAACGAATCGGTGAGCGTGCTGAACCAGTTCTACAATACGCAGCATGCGTCCCCTTATCCGCTTTACCGCGATGCCGACCAGAGCCTGTGGCGGAGGTACGGGATCAGTGCTGTGCCGACGCTGATGTTACTGGACGGGAATGGCTATATCAAGCGCGTGTGGAGCGGAGCTCCGAGCGAAGCTATGGTTGAAAAACTCGTTCTTGAAATCTTGAACGAAAATCCCTAATAATTTCTGGATACCAAAAAAAGGCCCGGGGTTGGCCCGGAGCCTTTTAAAAGCGTATTTGCTTATTCGTTAGAAGCGCCCTGCTGGCCGGCGAGAATTTCGTCGTACTTCTGCTTGGAGATGCGGGCGTAACCGGTGACGATGCCGCTGAACGTGTAGTATGCGGAGTCGCCCTTGACGGCCATCTTGTATTCCATGTCAAGGGAGTTCTTGCCGCGGAGCGTGTCGTCTACGATTGTGGCGTTCAGGTCGCCATTCACGTTGCGAATGATGTAGTCCATGCCGTTTTCGGTGAGGACTTCGAATACCATGTTGGCTTCACCCTGCCAGTAACCGATGAAATTCGGGGTTTCCTTGCTGCAGGCGAAGAACATGACGGACAAAAGAAGAAGAGCGATAATAAGGATTTTCTGTTTCATGCTAATAAAATAGTATTTTTGATTGTGAAAATGCGATATGTTTATCTAATTGCTCCGATTTTGGTGATTTTTTTACTTTTGGGCGCTTACTGGCTAGTCAAGACAAACGATCGGCCTATCCCGAAATTTGAACCACCGGAGGACCCGCTGGCGACATGGAGCCCGGAGGAATATTACCGGCATTTGCAGATGAAGCCGATTAACGGCAAACGCGTTCATAATTTGCTCATTCAACGGACTCGGCAAAAGCCGGGGGTTTATCTGGAAAGTTTGCTGCCGGCCATGGATTCTGCTGGGCTCAAGGTCATTCATGTCTACCATGTCGTGGTGGGGGATGACTATACGCCAGTTATCACCAGTGGGAACGATTACCCTTACCACGCGCGAAATTCAAAGCATTATTTCAATGCGGCCATAGATTTCCGCATAGTCGATGTTCCCATGAAACTCAGGAAGCAAATCGTGGAATCGTGTACGGAGCGACTCGGACCGCGATTCAGGGTGTTGTGGGAGCGCGGCGCGAAAGAACACCTGCATGTGGAACTGATAGAGCCGTGAGCGGTGAGCAGTGGGTATAGAAACCTCACACTTCAAAGGGGCTTTAGCCCCGACCTCATACCTTTTAGATGAATGGCAGAGATTGCTTCGGGGCTTTGCCCCTCGCAATGACAAAGCTTAACCACCAACCACTTCCTACAGTCTACTTCCTACTGTCTACTTCCTACTTACTTACAGCAACGGAACCCGACACTCGGGTACTGGTTCTGCGGGTAGAAGCTGAACTTGCTTTCGCCGCAGTGGCTTCCGTTATTCGTATTCCATGCACCGCCGGCCACCAGGTACTTGTCCGGGTGCTGCTTGTGCGTGGTGGACGTCCATTCCCAGAGGTTGCCGTTCATGTCGTACATGCCCCACCAGCTGCGGCACTGTTCCTTGCGACCGCTGCGCTTGGCTGCGTTCGTGTTGGTGTTACACTTGCTCGGCTTGTAGGCGTCGCCGTAGGAATAGCGCGTCTTGTCTTTACCGCGGCAGGCAGCTTGCCATTCTTCCAGCGAGCAGAGGTGTTTGCCTTCTTTTTCGCAGAGGGCGGCGGCTTCTTCGCGGCTGACCATGTCCTTCGGGTTCTCGTCGGCGACGTTCGGGTATTCGTAGGCGTCTACGCAGACGGTCTTACCACCGACGGGCACGGGGTAGGCGTTCTTGCCGCAGAAGTTGTCCGAGGCCATGTCGTACTTGGCTTCTTCCCACTTGGTGCGGTTGCCGACAGAGTCCTCGGCCTGGAAAAATACGCTGCCAGTCTTGTTGTAGTCCACGGCCTTGCTTGCATCGACGGGGTGCAGCGTGTCACCGACGGAGAGGTATGTCTTGCACTTGATTTCGTCGCACTTGACCTTCAGCTTGATGGGGTCGTAGTACCTGCCGGCGGGCGGTACGATTTCTGCGTTCGGTGGAATCTGGTCGGCGGCGCGGATGCTGTCCTGGATGCGTTTTTTCTCGAGGGAGTCCTGACGGGCTTTTTCGAGGGCGGCAAGCGAGTCGGCTATACGGGCGAGGCTATCGGCGCGAGCCTTTTCAAGAGCGGCGAGAGAGTCCTGGATGTGCTTGAGGCTGTCGCGCACATGGCGCAGGCTGTCCCAGTTGGTATTTCCCTTGAGCGCAGCGAGGGAGTCGGCGATGCGGATGCTGTCCGCGATACGGGCCGCTTCGGCCTGGGCGATGCTGTCGGCGATGCGCTTGGCGTTGAGCACGCTGTCGTTATACATTTCCAGAGCGCGGAGGCTGTCCAAAATGAACTTCTGGCGCGCTTCTTCCTCGGTCTCTTGCTGCCTGCGCAGCGCGTCCTGCTTCATCTTTTCCAGGTGGCATTGCACAATAAAAAGGCAGAGCAGCAAAAGGAACATCAATGCGAGAATGACAAGGTTCTTCTTCTTGCGGCTTTTTTTCTGCTGTTCGTTAATGTCGGAATGCTCTTCGTTCTTCACAATACGGGTTCCATGTTAAATGTTTAGTTGTCTTCGAGGTTGGAAATCTTGTTGGCGTCGAACAAGTCTTTCCAGTGACGCTTGATTTCGGCTTCCACTTCCTTGATGGATAGCTTGCGGCGCAGCGTGTTGCGGTAGGCGATGGAAATGCCACCGGTTTCCTCGGATACGACGATGACAATGGCGTCGCATTCTGCGGCAAGAGCCTTCGCTGCGCGGTGGCGCATACCGTAACCGGCATCGCCTTCGGCGTTGCCTGTGGGCATGGGGAGGATACATCCGGCTGCGACGATACATTCGCTGTTCAAGATGACTGCACCGTCGTGCAAGGCGGAATTGGGGAAGAATAGCGAGCGCAACAGTCTGGAGCTGATTTTTGCGTTGAGGATTTCACCGGTCTCTTCGTAGTTGCGGAGGCCGACTCGCTTTTCAAGGACGATCAGGGCGCCGAACTTGTTCTTGGCCAAATCTTGGACTGCACTGCAGATGGCTTCGGTCACGCCGTCAAGGCCGCTGCTGTGGAAAAAGATGCTGCGGAGGTTCGCTTGGCTCACGGACTGGCCGATTCGCGTGAGGGCGCTTCGGATTTCGGGCTGGAACAGGATGACGACCGCGACGATACCCATGGTCGCAAGGTTACTCAGCAACCATACCAAGGTGTTGAGTTCCCACCACTGAGCCAAAAGCCATGCGAGGATGAGCAGGAGACCGCCGAAAATCATCTGTACGGCGCGTGTCCCGCGGAACAGGAGGAATACGTAATACAAAATGATGGTAATAAGGAGGATATCCAGGATATCCGCCATGCGAACGTCGATGATGTCGAACAGTTTAAATAGAACCATCGCTTTGCAGCGCCTCCAGGTAGAGCATGGACTCCTTGGCCTCGAGTACGTCGTGCACACGTATGATGCTCGCTCCGCCCAGGGCGGCGACGATTCCCGCCGTGACGGTCGGGATCAGACGGTCGCTCTTTTCGAGGCCACTCATTTTACCAATATAAGATTTTCGAGATGTGCCGACCAGTACAGGATAGCCATCATCGAGAAAATTTTCTACGGATTTCATCAGGTCAATGTTGTCCTGAACCGTTTTCCCGAATCCAATGCCCGGATCGAGGCAGATTTTTTCTTTTTTCACGCCCAGCGCCATCAGCTTTTCGGCTTGGACGAGCAGTTCTTCGCGGACTTCCTGCACCACATTGTTGTAGGGCTTGAAGTCCTGCTGCATCTTGCCGAAGCTCCCGCGCATGTGGTTCAGCACGACGGAGGCTCCCGTGTCGGCGACGGCGGCGGGCATGTCGGGGTCCATGGTGCAGGCGCTGATGTCGTTGATGATATGCGCGCCGAGCCGCATGCATTCGCGGGCGACCTTGGCTTTCACCGTGTCGACGGAAATGTAGAACTTGCGGTTCCCCGGATTGTCCAGGTCTTCGGAAATGTTCGAAAGCTGTGCGAGTGCCTCGACGACGGGGCAGACGCGGTCCAGTTCTTCCTGTTCGCTGACAGGCTCGCTTCCCGGGCGGCTGCTCTCGCCGCCGATGTCGAGAATGTCTGCGCCTTGCTGCAAAAGGGAAACCGCATGCTCGTAAGCGGCGTCCGGCGTGTTGTGCTTGCCTCCGTCAAAAAAGCTGTCGGGCGTGACGTTGACAATCCCCATGATAAGCGGGGACGGGCGGCAGGGGAGCACTTCGTTTCCAATCTGCCAAGCAATGGCGCGTGACTTGTCAAGAACAGGAAATAGCATAGGGGGGGCGAAAAAACTTATTAGTTCTGGGTATTGTTGACGGAATTGGTGGCGGTCTCGTTCCCGGCCGCAGGCTTGGGCTGCACTTCGCTTACGGGCGCGTCGGCTACGGGGGCCACGGGCGGCTGCTTTCCCGGATCAGGCGGGGGAGTTTCCTCGCGCTTTTTCTTCTCGGCGAGTTCCTCCATGGCCTGGTACTGGCGGCTCTTCTTGGTGCCGGTGAGCTTTTCGCCCGCCATGACCTTGTCGATTTCTTCGCGGTCGAGCACTTCGAATTCGAACAGCGCTTCGGCGAGGTCGATGAGCTTGTCCTTGTTCTCTTCGAGGAGCTTGCGTGCGGCCTGGTCCATACGCTTGATGAGGCTGTTGATGGCGTCGTCGATCATCTCGGCCATCTTTTCGGACATTTCCTTGGGCTTGCTGATCTCGCGGCCGAGGAAGATTTCTCCGTCGTTACGGCTGTAGCATACCGGGCCGATGTTGTCGTCGAATCCCCATTCCGTGACCATCTTGCGGGCGAGTTCGGTGGCGCGCTGGATGTCGTTGCTGGCCCCCGTGCTCTGGTGGTTGAAGAAGATGAGTTCGGCGAGACGGCCGGACATCATGATCATGATGCGTTCTTCGGCGTATTCGCGGCTGTAGCTTACCTGGTCGCGTTCGGGCAGACTCATGGTCACGCCGAGGGCGCGGCCGCGCGGGATAATTGTAATCTTGTGGAGCGGGTCGCTGTGCTTGCACAAAAGCGTCATGAGGGCGTGGCCCGCTTCGTGGTAGGCCGTGTGGCGCTTTTCCTCGTCGGTCATCAGGAGGGTGCGGCGTTCGGCGCCCATGCTGAGTTTGTCGCGTGCTTCCTCGAAGTCGAGCATCGTCACCTTCTTGTTGTTGAAGCGTGCGGCGAGGAGGGCTGCTTCGTTCACCAGGTTTTCGAGGTCGGCGCCGGCAAGCCCCGGCGTTCCCTTCGCGATGGCCGAAACGTCTACGTCCTTGTCCAGCGGAACCTTTCTCTTTTTCAGGTGAACTTTCAAAATCTCTTCGCGGCCCTTCAGGTCGGGCAGCCCGACCACGATTTGCCTGTCGAAACGTCCCGGACGCAGCAAAGCCTTGTCGAGCACGTCGGGGCGGTTGGTGGCAGCAATCAGGATGACGCCTTCGTTTGCAGCGAAACCGTCCATTTCCACGAGCAACTGATTGAGCGTCTGTTCGCGTTCGTCGTGCCCGCCACCGAGGCCTGCGCCACGCTGGCGACCCACGGCGTCAATTTCGTCGATGAACAAAATGCAGGGCGCGTTCCTCTTGCCGGTCTCGAACAAGTCGCGCACGCGGCTTGCGCCTACGCCTACGAACATTTCCACAAAGTCCGAACCCGACATGCTGAAGAACGGCACGCCGGCTTCGCCTGCGACTGCACGGGCAAGCAACGTCTTGCCGGTACCCGGAGGGCCGACAAGCAGCGCACCCTTCGGAATGCGTCCACCGAGTTCGTCGTACTTTTTCGGATCTTTCAAAAATTCTACGAGTTCCTGCAGGTCCTGCTTGGCCTCGTCGCAGCCAGCGACATCGCTGAACATGGTCTTTTTCTTGTTGTTGTTCAACTGCTTCACTTGGCTCTTGCCGAAACTGAACGGGTTCTTGCCGCCGCCGCCCATCTGCCTGCTCGTCATGATCCAGAAGAATGCGATGAGGAGGAGGACCGGGAGGAATGCAATCAGAGTGTCAATCCATGTGGTCGATTCGTGGATGACCTTGACTTTGACGCCCTTGTAGGTTTCCCATGCCGATGCCATCTCGTTTGTGACATCGAGCATGTGGGTCTTGAAATGCTTCTTATTCGAAACCTCGCTGCCGGCCTTGGTAAAGCGGGCGATGGCGCTCTGTTGCTGCTTGGCCTCGGCGATTTCCTTGTCGCTCATCATGCGGGTGCCCTCGACAATCACACCGTCGGGAGTCCTTTGCAATGAGAGCTCGGTAATGACCTTGGTGGAGTCGCCCATCATGGCGAGGAATTCCGTGCGCGTCATTTCTTCGTTGTTGTCGTTCGTTGCGAGCGGGAACATGACGAAGAGGAGCAAAATCATAATAATCAGGACGATGAAGTTCCTGTTCTTGAAGGGGGAGGTGGGCTTTCCCTGCATCTGGCTCATTTCAATCCTTTTCTTTTCAAATTCTCTGTTCGGATTCCGGATACGAATAAAACCCTTGTTCCCTGCGCAAACACCTGGAGCGAGTCGCGTTCCCAGCGGGGAATGCCTTTCTCTTGCAACCATTCGGCAAGTTTGCGGGGGGAGATTTTCATATCCATCGGGCTAAGGATGTCGCCTTGTTGCGGGTGACGCCATTGCCCGGAGATTCCGGAAAATCTTTGTTTTTCGTTGGAAAAATACAAATTTGACGGCGCTAAGATTGTGTTTGAATCGTAAATCCAGACGATATGGCGACATTTCTCGATAAAGCGCGTGCGGAACGAGAGCGTGCGCATCGTCTGGGAATTGCCCGTGTAGATGGGATTGGGCTTGGCAAACGTGTCGACGGGGAAGCGGAATCCCCGGGAGTCCAGCCACAGCCTCAGAAGTTCCGGGTAAGGCGGGATGGAGGCGAGTGCACCGGCATCGAGTGCGAGGACCTTGCCGTATTTGGCGCAAGAGGCTTCGAATGGCCAGGTGTCGGGCGGGACGATGGCGGGGGCGTATAGCTTGTCCGCAGCGTCCAGGACTTTCTTGTAGGCACGGTCGGCAAGGCTTGCGATGCGGCAAAGCTGTGCTGTCGCGCCGGGGCAGGATTTCTCCAGCTGGGGCAGCGATTCGTGCCGCACCTTGTTGCGTGCAAAATTTACGTCGGCATTGCTTTCGTCTTCGCACCAGGTGAGGTTGTGCTCGCGGGCGTAGGCGAGGAGGTCTTCGCGGGTAACGGAAAGGAAAGGACGGTAGATGAATTTTGATTGATGATTGATAATTGATGATGGATGATTGATGATGAGGGGGGAAGTATCCCCCTGATTGCAGCCCGTTGCACGGTCTTCCATCACCCCCTCTAGCGGGGCTTCAGACGTCAGCCCCGCAACGCCCTGGCTATTGCCTAAAACGCGGATTTCCTGAATTCCCCTTAGTCCCGCAAGGGTTGTGCCGCGGCGGAGGCGCATGAACATCGTCTCTGCCTGGTCTCCAGCATGGTGAGCCGTGACGATGGAGGTACGAGGCTCGAGGCTCGGGGCACGAGGTTCGACATTCTTTTCTGTCATCCCCGCGGAGGCGGGGATCTCCTTTTCCTCATTGCTCACTGCTGATAGCTCACTGCTCATCGCTATTTCGACCAGCGCCTTGTACCTTGCATCCCTCGCGTTTTCTTCGAGCGAGCCGTCCATTGCCTTGAGCGCTTCGCCATCCAACTTTTTCAAGAAAAACGGAATATTGTGCGACTTCGCAAATTCCTCGACAAATGCAGCATCCCTGTCGGCAGTGCCTTCGCGCAGCCCGTGATGCACATGTGCAATGCCGAGCCATTCAATACCCAAAGCCTCTTTGTTCTCAATAAAATAATGCGCCAAGCAAATAGAATCTAACCCGCCCGAAACCGCAAGCAGCAGGCGCTTGAAACCATAATGGCGAATATTTTCTGCGAAGGAACTTTTCAAAAGAAACCTTTATTTCAAATTAAATTGTTTTATACATTCTTTGAACTCATCGTTATTGTCGCTGTAGCTGACTAACTTATCAACGTATGTTCCGAGAATCGTGCTGTAATCTTTTTGAATAAAATCTAAATCAGGGTTGTTGTCTTCGCAATACTGTTGTGTAATATCAAGGTTCTTATACCAAGAGGTACAGGTCGTTCCTTGGTATGATATGTTTTTTGTTTGTACAATGTAGGTTGTTGGTTGCGCATCTATTGTGTATGTAATATTGACTTCAAAATTTTTGTTGCCTATCAAAATATTTGCTGCGGTAGGATTTTTCTGCACAATTCGTAAATCGTTATCTATAAGCAATGTGTCTGAAGAGGGTTGTTGGTTTTTCTTGAAGTAATTAAAACAAGTTTCTTCTTTTGATTCGTCTTCAAATAATTTGTAAATTAAATAGCAGTATTCATATGGCTCATAGATTTCGTTAAGGTTCCTGTAGCTAGTTCTTACTGTTCTTTGGTTTGGCTCTAATATAAGTGTGATTTTGAAATAGGGCTGTTTGGGAGTGTATACTCCTTCGTAAATTCGACCAACAAATTCCCATGTAGAAAAAATAGATTTTGATGTTCCTACATATACATATGCGTTTTCGATTGTATCACAGGCATTACCATAATAATCACATTCGTATAGGGTGTCGTTTGATATTTTGAAGCCGTATGAATGGTCAATTATGTATTTAAGTGAATCACCATTATACTCGGATTGGAGTAAGGCGGAATCGTATTTGTCAAATACTCCAGTGTAATTTTCTGCGACCCATATGAATTTACCTGTGGATGAATCATAATCACATTCGTCGTCTAGTAAATAGTATCTCATGTTTTTTTCATCAAAAAAAGAAAAATGATTGATTTTTACCGTAGTAATCCAGTTGTCATCTGAAATGAATTCTTTCGATGAAGATGATTTTTCTTTTGCTTCCAAAGACGAAGATGTGGTGTTGTTGCTTGAAGAACTTGCTTTTTGGCTGCTCGAAGAAGATTTTTGTTCATTCTTTTTTTCGGAGGACGAACTGTTAATCTCGTTGTCCGAAGATGATTCAACAGACGTTTCTTCCACAGAAGAACTGAGAGTTGTTTTTTCAGAAGACGATGAAATGTCATCCGTTGCAGAAGATGAATTGTCGTCACCGCAGGCGATCATCAGTAGGGCGGAAAACAGAACGCAATATGCTTTTTTCATATCAATCCTTTGTATGTCCTAAAAAATAATTTATATTTGCCCCTTAAGGAGGCCGTTATGGCTAAAAACAAAGCGAAGGCGCTCGGCAAAGTTGCCGAAACCGCCAAGGAAAGCGCAAGGCTCAGAACGCTGCGCATCGACGGCTCCCAGAACGGAGCCACCCTGCGGACCAGAATCGTCCGCGACAAGACAAAGTATAACAGAACCCTTAAACACAAGAAATCCCTCGCCGAAGCGGGGGATTTCCCTTTATTGAATCTTTGTTTTAGTTAGTTGAATGTGCGGTTGAATTGGCCGAGGAAGTTCAGGGTCTCTTCCGTAAACAGTTTTTTCACACATTCGTTATATTCTTCGTTGTTGTCTACGGAAAAGCCGCTTACAGGACCATCTTCATAATAGTAGCGTTCTTCACTTTTATCCCTAGCGCTAAGCAAGAAATCTTCGCTTTTCTCCTTACACATTTTTTCAGTAATGAACCCTAGTGTCTGAATGTTGGTGCAGGTCTTTCCGTTGCTAGACATGGTGCGGATGTAGTTCATTCCCGTAGAGTCAAAACGGGCGTCGCCCCCTTCGGTAAATTCCTGATTGTGGATACGGAATTTCATGTCGAGAAGTTGCTCGAGTTCGTTTGCCTTAATAAGCGAGTCTACCGTAAGGTCGCCCACATTATATCCAGTGTATCTATTGATAATGTTATCGAAGTTGGTCTTGTACGGATGAGTGCCGGAGCTTATGTCGACTACGGTTTTGTTGTAGACGGAATCTTCGGTAAAGGTCAAAGTCTTGGCTATGCCGCTCAGGCTAGCGATATACGCTGTACATTTTATTTCTGTTTGACCGAGATTTCGCTTACAACCCGTAACGTTCCATGTTCCCAAAATGCCGTTATGGTTGGTGCTTAGCGCTAAAGTTTCTGAATTGTAGTAATCAGAGTCTTCTACAATGTCTTTGCTTGTGGGACCAATCCACATCGAGTCCCCGACAATTTTAATGGCTTTGGCTTCAATTGATTCTGGATTTTCTTCCCATGCAAACGTTTTTGTGTCAGCGTGGTAATTGCAGGAAAAAGTACCTTGATAAATGATGCCCGAGGCTTGATCGTAGCGGTACGGCATGGCGTATACGTAACCATCACCAAAATTA
Source organism: uncultured Fibrobacter sp. (assembly GCF_947305105.1). Taxonomy (NCBI): domain Bacteria; kingdom Pseudomonadati; phylum Fibrobacterota; class Fibrobacteria; order Fibrobacterales; family Fibrobacteraceae; genus Fibrobacter; species uncultured Fibrobacter sp. The sequence goes on from NZ_CAMZCS010000021.1 coordinate 39,641, forward strand.
TGACCTATGTCTTGTTGGTTGTTAGCAGACGTAGAATTGTCGTCGCCACAGGCGACCATTAGTAGGGCGGAGGAAAGAATGTAGGATGTTTTTTTCATAATGGAATTTTTTTATTTCCCGTAGAAAGCTCTCACGTCTTCCCAGCGGTAATAGGGGGCGGCGGGGCAGTTTTTGACGGTCGTGGAATCGCATGTCACAGGCAGTTTCTGTTCGATTTCGTTAAGCATCACCTTCACCAAAATCGGGGTGCCCTTCTTGCTGGACTTGTAGAATACAAATTGCACGTTTGCGGCCATCGGGCTGATTTCGTAGTCGCGCCAGACCTTGTGCAGGTTTTCCATGTCGGCGGTTTCGATGCCGGTATTCTGTGTGCCGTTTTCCAGTTGCAACAAGACGGCGAACGGGAAGATGACGGTGTCGTGGCCAAAGCGGAGCGTCGCGGACGTTTTCTTCGGAGCGTTCTTTGCCGCGGTCTTGTCGACCTTTGTTGTATCCGCTGCGATTACCTTGTCTGCAACTTCAAGGAAGTTCTTCAGGAGCGGCCTTGCGTTTTCGAGTCCCTGTTTCTTGGCGAAGGGATTGTTGCCGAGAACGCTGTACCACCAGGCGTTCTGTGCGCGCCAGCGTTCGAACTTGTCTTCGGCGGTCCATAAGTCATCGAAGTTGAACTCAATTTCGGGGCTGCCTTGGAGGCTGTTGCCGATTTCGTAAATCTTGCTGTAAAGGTCGCCAGCATTCACCTTCTTCTTGATGTAACTCGTGTCGTTGAAGATGGCGCGCATCATGCGTGTCGGGTCAACGTGGCTGTAAAGCTTTTCGTTTTCTTTTTGCCATGCGGGTGTATTCGATTCGCCGATGATTTTACCGAAGTCGAGCGGACTGATGAAGCTCATGAGGTATTTGCCCGATTCCTGGTGGATGTCGAGCTTGGGCTTCTGGGCGCGCAGTTCTTCGAGGAAGGCGGCCATGCTCACGACGCAACGTACGCTGGTGCTCGCGTAGGCTTCGATGTAGGCGTCGTTCTTGAAAACTTCAGGGAAGTTCTTGACCATGCGTTTCGCGATGCCCTGGTGCTGCGCAACGCCGAGCTGAGTGAGGTCACCTGCACGCGGGGCGGCGTATTCGTCCAGATACTTGGCGCGTTCAAGCAGGTTCTTGCCCAGATCGGTGAGCTTGCCTGCGGAATCGGCTTTGGCCAGTGTATTGTAAAGGTCGTGATAGTGGTCGGCGGGCTGGTGGAAACGGCTGCCGTGCCTGCCGTAGTGACTCAGGTAGAAGGGCTTGTACCCAGCGGGGGCCTTGGTGTACTTGGCTTCAGGAGTGGGATAGGCGTAGTAGTTGCTGCCCAACTTGCGGAAGTCCTTGATGATATCGCCTTGGACCGAGTCCGTTTGCGCAAAAATCGAGCACGCCAAAAAGGCAGAAATAAAAAGGGTTGCCTGAAATTTCATAGATGGAGTTTCCTTTTTTATAGACGGAACAGCAAATTTATTCCGGCAGAGGAATTGTCGAATCCAAAGGTGGGGATGAAGTCTATGTTAATTTGCTCGCTTCTTCGGCGTTTGTAGATTTCGTAGATTTTATCGTAATTGTGTGTTTTTTTGGATCTCGGGGCGTCGCGGATGATAGCATACGTATTGTAGCTGATTAAAGTGGCTCCGATGATGTGAAATGCGATAGATGTGCTGAGAAAGGCTTTTGAACTTGTTGTAGAGGACTCGTCTATTGTGTTGTATTGTTTTGAGTAGACAATCCCGGATGTTCCGAAATCAATGATGAATGCCCCGGCTGCGCACCCTACGATATTCTCCCATATAGTAGGAAGCATTTTCTCTTGCTTGACGAGTTTTTGGTAGAAGTCGTCGTAATCCCTGTAGGTGTCGTCGGCGTTTTGTATAGCCTTAAGGGAATCTCTGTAAAACTGGGACTGTGCGTTATACGTACTTGGAACGACCTGCGCAAGGCCGGCTACCGTCATCGTAAGCAATAACGCAATCACCCGTTTCATTTCCCGTCCACTTCCTACAGTCTACTTCCTACTGTCTACTGCCTACTGTCTACTTTTTTAAAAAAGCAACTCCTCGCTCCCGTGTGGCATGCCACCTGCGGCCCCTGCATGCGCACCTTGAACAAGAGCGCGTCGCTGTCGCAGTCGGCGGCCCATTCCACGACGGTCATCACGTTGCCGCTCGTGTCGCCCTTGTGCCAGTATTCCTTGCGGCTGCGGCTCCAGAAAACCATCTCGCCACATTCGTGCGTACGGCGCAGAGCTTCTTCGTTCATCCAAGCCATCATGAGTACATCGCCTTTGTCGGCGTCCTGCACGATAGCCGGGGCGAGTTTCACGCCGCCGAATTCCACTTCAAACTTGATTTCCTTGATGATTTCTTCGAATTTCATAAGATGAAAATAGAAAAGGTTGGATTGTTAGTTGCTGAATGTCCATACGATGCCGTAGGCGAATCGCAGGCCTTCCGGCGTGTATCCCGCTTCGGGCATGTAGATGCTGTGATTGAAGTTCTCGATTCGTGTATAAAGTTCAAAGGAGAGAATTTGCATGCGCGCCTCGAAATCGAGGGCGAGGTAGTGGCTCATCTCAACCAGTTCGGGGATGTCGTGTTCGTTGATGGTGCAGTCCATCCTGTTGTTGAACCACTGCCAGTCTACGCGAACGCTCACGCCCAGCCTGTCCTTGACAAAACGGTTTTGCCAGTGGATGCTTCCCTTGTAGTAGAGTTCTGGCGTGTCGATGAGTTTTCTTGAACGGTCGATGACCTGTCCGCGTTCCAGGTAGAACTTCCAGTTCCCAAGACGGAATCCGACTTGCAAAATCCAGTCGAGCGTGTTTGCCTCGTCGATGTTTGCCCAGCGGTAGAGCGTCTCGATGGAGTCCGCCGTAACGATGGTGTCGACGATTGTTTTTTCCCCATATTCTCGGGTATTGTACGTAACCGTGCTGTCGACGCTGCCCTTCTTGACCCAGTAGGGCCTCATCAGGTTCTCGACTTTTTCGTAACGGAATCCCAGCCCGTAAAAGACTTCGCGTGAATGCCAGCCAACGTGTGTGGCATAGCGGTCCCGCTTTTCGTATTTCAAATCTTCGTTCGGGAACGAGAGACGGCCTGTCTCGTAAATCTTGATTTGGTTGATGTCGGGGAACCTGTTGTCGTGGCGGATGTTCCCGTTCAACTGGAAGTGGTACGGCAAGAATATCGTTGCATCGGTAGAATAGGCGGGGGCGTATTCTTGTTTGTCGAGCAGGGAACTGTTGCGCTGCATGCCTGCCTGCGCACGGAACATCGTGAATGCGATGGTGTCGGAAACTTGCATGTAGCCCACTTCGCGGTCCTGGAAGTATTCGCTCTTTTTGTCGTCGCGAGCATCATCGGCGTTCAGGAATTCGTAGCTGAACTTGAGTGTGGGGTTGAGGAGTGTCCGGTAGCCGAGCTCGAAGTTGCCGAGGATGGTTTCGTATTCGAGTGTGGTGGTCGTGTCATAGTAGATTTCGTCTACGCTGGCAATCCCGTTTTCGGCGATGACGGTTGCGGTGTCCTTAAGAATGGAGGGGAGGGAGTCTTCTTCGATTTCATGCGTGCCGTACTGGAAGTCTGTCGAGAAGAAACTTTTGGAGGTGGGATAAATTTCGAAGCCTGCTCCGTAGGTGACGGCCTTGATGTCGATGGAGTATGGGTTGGTCTGGAACGTGCGTATGGAATGGTCCATGGTGTCGAGCAACACTTTGTGGTTCGTGTTGTCTGCATTTTCCAGGCTCAGGTAGTTCATTTTGAGGTACGCCTTGCCAACCCCGAAGCGCCAGGTGAGCATGGGTTGGATATGCATGCTGTTCATGGCGATGTTCCTGCCGCCGAACGGGATTTGCGTGGAGTCGCGTCCTAGGGCAAAATAGGGCGAGTGCGTGACGTTCTGGTACGTGTAATCCTTGGAGTCGTGGTTCGAGTGGCTCTGGACGCCAAAGTCCAGCATCACGGAATCGGTGACGAGTCTGCGGAAGTCGAGCCGGAGTGCGTTGCCGTCGAACGAAGAACGCTCCCAGTTCAAGTCTGTTATGGGCGTGTCAATCGGGATACCGTGCCGTTCTTCGAATAGGATTCCGTTCTCGCCGTTCAGGGTGAGCGTGGTCGCGTCGTAGCCCAGTCGCGTCGTGTAAAGGCCGGCCAACTTGCTCGGGTAGCGGGTGGAAAGGGACGATATGCTTACCGCCATCGGGTCGAGTTCGGGGTGGCCGAGGATGGAGGTCCCGAGGACCCATTCGGATTTTTGACCCGACACGTCGAAGGTGCGCTGCATGACTTCCCGTAGCGGGATGGCCCAGCGTCCGGCGTCCGTTTCCCGGACTGCGGGGTCCGGCCTATCGGGGGAATCCCACGAGGAATCCTGGGCTGCCGGTATCGTATAAGGTTTTGCCGGGATGATATCGGCAAGGGCACTTGTAGCAAGTGCTACCAAAAGTACGGCTATGGTCTTGAACGATATTTTCATTAGTACCATTCCGCACGGGATTTTTCGCGCCTTTCGCGAAGCGCCTGGACTACACTGTAAGGCATCTTCATGCAACCGGGCGGGTATGTGCCGCTTTCGGTGTGGAAGTCGGAACCTCCTGTGCCGATGAGCCCGTACTTGTGAGCCATGTCTTTGTACTTGCGAGCCACGGCGCCCTTCTGGGCGGGGCTGTAGACCTCGATACCCTGGATGCCCCATTCCACCATGTTCTCGATGAACTCGTCGCTGAGCCCGGACTTGTACGGGTGGGCAAGCACGGCGATGCCGCCGGCGTTTTCGATGAGGCGGATGGTCTGTTGCGGGTTGAGTCCCTTCTTCTCGACGAAGGCGACGCAGCCGTCCCCGAGGTATTTCGAGAAGGCTTCGGAAAAGTTCGAGATATATTCTTCGTCGACCAAGGACATGGCAATGTGCGGTCGCCCGATGACTTTCCCCTTGCAGTAGGAATTCACCTTTTCGAACGTGATGTCGATGCCGAGCGCATTCAGTTTCTTGATGATGGCCTTGGCGCGGCTCACTCTCTGCTTGGCGAAGTCCTCGAGCTCCATGTTCAGGGCGAGGTTCGTCGGGTCGCAGAAGTACCCCAGGATATGGATGTCCTTGCTTTGCCACACGGCAGAAATTTCAATGCCCGGGATGATTTCGAGCCCGATTTGCTTTGCGGGTTCTTCGGCCAGCTTGAACGAGTCGAGGTTGTCGTGGTCGGTGATGGAAATGCAGCGCAGTCCCTTGCGCTTGCAGAGCCGGAGCAGTTCTTCAACTTCCAGGTTTCCGTCGGAGAGCTTTGTGTGGAGGTGCAAGTCCGCGAACCCACCGCTTTCGGTGATGATGGTGGATCCCTTTTGCATTAGCCGACTCCGTAATACTCGGAGATAGTTTGGGCTTCGGACTTGTTGTCTCTGTGAAGGCTCAGGTTGAGGAATGGATAGTAGTTTTCAGTGGCAAAACCGATGCGGCAGGGGGCACCGCTGGTTTTGGCGAGGAACAAGCGGGGGAGGAACGGGTCGTCGAGGTACAGGCAGACCTGCGGAGCGAACTCCTGAATCTTGCGCTGGATTTCGTTGAAGACGGGTTCTCCGAAACGGCATTCCTTGTCGCTGTAGTACACGGCGTGGGAGCGCCTAGAAGAAATCAGGGAATGCTGCGACTCGTGCGTGCAGAACAGCATGTTCTTGAACCAGGCGTCAGGCATGGCGCGCATGAACTTGTTGGCGCGTTCCAAGTCCTTCGGCAGGAACGTCAAAGTCTTCGGGTGGTCCTTCAGAATGTTCGGGAAGTCAAACGCGGCGGAGTCTTCGCCAGCCTGCCTCAGGAACCACTGGAACAGCCTGGGGGCGGAATAGAATCGCTTGAAGAAATAGCGAAATGTATCTGTAAAATAGGGCGAAGGTGTCACGTTTGCTCCAAGTCAAATATCCGATGGATAATATACTAAATTTACGCCATGCCTAAAGTGAAGTTCTACGCCATAAAGGCCCCCGAAAAAAGTCAAATCGTGACTTCGTGGGCCGAATGTGAATCCCTGACGCACGGAATTAAGGGTGTTTTGTTCAAATCTTTTGCGACAAAGGCCGAAGCCGAGGCCTGGATTGCCGGAATCGAGGCTCCGGTCCCTGCCGGGATCCGCGTTTTCGTGGATGGCTCCTTCTCGCCGACTTTCGCTCCGGCCGGGTGGGCTTATGTTGTCGTGGATGGCGACAAGGAACTTGCGCGCGGGTCGGGAATCACGGCGTTCCCCGCCGAAAGCCGCAATATCGACGGCGAGGTGATGGCGAGCTACCAGGCCATGCGCTGGCTCGATGCCAACGACAAGAACGGCGTCATCTGCCACGACTACGAGGGCATTGCCCGCTGGGCCAAGGGAGAATGGCAGGCCAAGAGCAATGTCGCCCAGCAGTACGTAAAGGCGGTCAAGCCCTACCTGCACCGTGTACAGTTCGAAAAGGTGGCGGCCCACACGGGCGTCAAGTGGAACGAACTTGTAGACAAACTAGCTAAAGAGGCTATTGAGAAAGCCAAAAAGGCTTCTGACAAATCGGAGAAAAAAGACTAGCGTCGAGCTTAGTCGCCGAGATTCGTTCTCCGCACACTTCTGTGCTTTTTGCCGTAGTCCTTGACGTTTAGCCTAGACAGCGGTTGCCTTCCTTCGAAGGTGAACCCCAACAGGAACTGACTGACCATGCCCCATTTTTTTCGGTCGTCGATGGGGTCGTCAAAATGGATTACCTTGGCAAGCCACTGGAATTTTGGAGAAATGTAGAGGAGGTCCCCCACGGGGAGCCGCTTTGTGAACTGGATGCTTCCCAGGTAGGCCAGGTTGTCGGAGGAGTCGCTTTCGAATAAGAACTGCGCATATCCAAGACCGCCCATGACATCGATGCCGTAATTGCCGAATTCAAAAGCGTATCCGGAGAGCCCGTTAAAAGCGACTTGCTTGAGCTTTGAGCCGTTGAATATTGCGTCTAACTGGATTTGGAACACCAAATGGTTGATTTGGAGGCGCCCTTGAGGAAACCCGATAGAGAAGGATTCGTCCACGTTGTCGAAGGCGGACGTCATTAGGGCTTTGCCGAAGGATAGTGTTACACCAAAACTGAAAACTCCGTCTTCTTTGTCGTAATTCCGCAATTTGTTGCAGACGTCGTCGTCCATGATGGCGTCTATTGCCGCCTTGTAACGACTTTCGGGGTATTTTTCCAAGAAGTTGTTCCTGGCTTGCAGTATCCAGGTGTAGTCGTTGTCGAATTTGGGATGGCGTCCAATTGGACTTTCGTTTTGGATCCAAAGCCCCGCCCAGGATTGCATCAGGTCGAGAGCCGCATCAGAAGGAGGCTTTCCTATTTTGCGGGCGAATCCTGCGATTTGATTTGTTGAGATAAGTTTGTTTAAAATCAGTTCCCCAAGCACCGTAGGACTGAGTGGTGCGTTGCTCAGCATTTCCTTTTTTTCGTAGGCGAACCAACTGTCATACTTGGCTATCATGTAATCCAGGAGCATGTTGTACATCGCGTTGTCTTCTTCCGTTATCGTGCGGCCATTAATTTCCCGATTCGCGATAAAGGCGTACTTTGTATAGACGTCGTTATATTCGTGTTTGCCTTTTTTTTCGTCATAAAGTGTGTAGGCTATCCGCACCAGTTTTTCCCGTCGGGATTCAATCGCACATATCTCCGGATCTGCCATGTGCCCGTATTCTGCGACAAAATCCAAAAGCTCCAGATGCCTCGTGGTGTCTTGCGAAACGGTAATTTCGTTGAACATACCAAGAACGTATTCGTCGAATGTGCAGGCGTCGATTTCTGCAGAAAGGGAATGCGTAGTGCAAAGCAAGTACAGGATAAGGAACAGACGCTTCATGCCGGGTATATCCTAAATTTCAGAGAGCGGAATAAGAAAATCGAGGGCTATGCCGAAATAAAACTGATTTATATAAACACGGCGTTTGCGTTTTGTTATGGGAGAATCAAATTCGAGTGTTTTTAGCGTCCATTGCAACTTGGGCGTGAAAGCGCCGATTGCTCCAAAATAAAAATGCTTGAAACCCTGAATTCCCGCTAACAGAGCGCGACTCGTTGTGGTGTCTTCGCCCATGAAGAATTGGTCGAATCCGATGCCGACCAAGAAATCGGCCCCGAACGATTTGTATTCGAGGCTATAGCCGAACAGCCCTTCCAATCCCATGGCGGATGTGCCGTCGCCGATGTACATGTCCCCCTGCAGTTGCGCTACCACATGGATTATCTGGAGTCTAAAGTTGGGGACGGAAACGGAAACCTTTTCTTTCATGGGCTCCATATTCGAACCGAGCAGAGTCTTTCCTACCATGACGCCTAGGCCGAAACCGACGCGTCGGTTGTCTTTCTTGTAGGTCTGGATTTCTTCTTTTTCTTCGGTCTGGGCGAGGTCCTGTATCAACTTTTCATCGGACATAAAAGAAAATGTCGCGGTATAAGGGCTTTCGGGATATTTTTTTGCGAAGTTTTGAATGGGTCTCTGCAACCAGCTATACTTACTTGCGCTCAGTTCTTTGGAAGAGTTCTCCGTAATCCATAAGCCGGCCCAGGAGTTTTCCCGTTCCTTTTTTATTTCGCTTGCGGGCTTGCCTTCGATCATGGACGACTTGGATATTTCCAGATCTTCGAACAAGGCGTCGATTTTTGAAGCGTAGCCGTACTTGTTCATGTCGCCGTTCATGGCGGCAGATATCATGCTGTGTTTTACGTTGGCGAATCGCTTGTCGTATTTTGCGATGATGTAGTCAAGTACGATGTTGTATGCGGCGTTGTCTTCGTCGGTAAACGTTTTTCCGTCTTCTTCGCTCCCGGTAAAATGGGCGTACTTTGTGTATGCGACATCATACTCTGCGACGTACCGGGCGGTATTGCTCGTGCGGAAAAGCGCCGTAACTTTTTTCGAGATGTCCTGCGACTTTTCCTCGTCAGGGCAAACTGCATTGTTCGGGGGAAGGCTGTCTTGCTGGATGAAATCGAGAACCTTGGCGTAGCCGGAATGGGACTGGATGCTTTCTGTTAACGCATCGACGAGTTGCTCGTCGAATGCGCAAATGTCCAACTCCGCTGCACCTGCAAACGTAAACCCGAAAATGCAGAGGCCAAATGTGAACTTGTTGAGCTTGCGGACAAAGTTCATGCGGACTTCCGGTTTTACCTGGATTCGTGCTTGCTCATGCAGTGCAGGCTTCCGCCCTCTTCGATGACGGTGCGGCAGTCGATGCCGATGACGAACCTGTCGGGGTAAACGCTTTCGAAGTACTTCTGGGCCACGGCGTCGTTCGCGCACTTGTATTTCGGGTAAATCAAGCCGCCGTTCACGTAGATGTAGTTCATGTAGCTGGCCGGGAGAATCTGCCCGTCGTCGAGCTTGCGCTGCGGAGGCAGCGGGAGCGTATCTACCTTGGCGTCCTTGCCGTAGTGGAGTTCGAGGAATTCCTGGATGGCGGCCTTGGCTTCTGCGAGGTACTTGCCGTTGGCGCTGTTCGGGGCTGCGAAATCGAGGACAATGCGGTCCTTGGCGATAAATCGCGCCACGTTGTCGATGTGCCCGTCGGTATGGTCGCCCACGAGCCCCTTGGGGAGTACCAGCAGCGCTTTGAGACCAAGCATGTCGCAGATGGCCTTGATGATTGCGCTCAGGTCGGCCGGCTTGTTGCGGTTCTTGCCCACGAGGCAATCCAGAGTCGTCATGCCGAGCCCGTCACCGTTGACTTCGATGGCGCCGCCCTCGAAAATGTAGGGAACGCTTACGCCCTTCTTGTATTCGAAAATTTCGGCGATGCGCGCGGGAATCTGGTTGTCGTTTTTCCAAGGCGGGAACTTTGCGCCCCAGGCGTTGAACGCCGTTTCGGAAACGACAGTCTGTTTGCCCTTCTTCACGAAAAACGGGCCGTAGTCGCGAATCCAGATGTCGTCGGTCTTGACGGTGTAAAAGCTGGCGGGGAAGGGCCTGTCGGCGACGGCGAATTTCTCTTCGGTCGTGAGGAAGTTCTTTTTCGGGACGAGGACGTTTACCGGCTGGAACTCGCTAATGGTACGGATAAGGTCAATATAGAACTTGCGGATCTTGACGCCGCGTTCGCCGTGCCAGTTCTGCTTGTTGTGCGGGAAGGCGAGCCAGGTGGCTTCTTGAGGTTCCCACTCTGCGGGGTAGCGGTAAAGAGTTTTTTTCATGGTAAAAAATCCTTTTATTGCCCTAAAATATAGGTAAAGATGATGGATTTCCGTATGATTTAGCTTATATTATGTTGCGAAGAGAACTTTTGCCTTAGGAAACGGAGTTGGTTGTTATGTCTTTGAAAAAATGTATCCCTGCAATAGCGGCATTCCTTCTCGCAGCTTGCGGCGGAGATAACAATAAAGCTAGTGATCCGGACCCTTCCGCCGAGGCCGATTTTGTGGTGGATACCTTCGGCGACCTTTCTGTTTGCACCGACAAACGCGAAGGCGCAACCGCTTACGTGAAAGACGAAGAAAAAGATTACATCTGCACCGACGGTGGTTGGACCATCGACACCAACGCCGATACTCGCAAAAAATCCAGCAGCAGCAAAGACAAAGCGAAGTCTGGCAGCAGTTCGGGGAATCAGAAAGCCGCATGGGTTTATTTGAATCAAGAAATTGATTATGGCGAAATGGTCGATGACCGCGACGGTCAGATTTACAAGACGGTGAAGATTGGCGACCAGGTGTGGATGGCAGAGAACCTGAACCTTGTGACAGAAAACAGTTGGTGTGGCGGTGGAAGTTATGAGAATGAAGGCGATTGCACTAGTTTCGGTCGCCTTTATACCTGGGCGGCGGCAATTGACTCGGTGAAGCTTGCGACCGATGCTGACAACCCGCAGGACTGCGGCTACCTCAAGACTTGTGCGCTCCCGGCAAAGGTGCAGGGTGTTTGTCCGCCGGGCTGGCACTTGCCTGATACCACGGAATGGAAAACGCTGTTTACCGCAGTGGGTGGAGAATACACTGCAGGCAGGATGCTCAAATCGCAGACAGGTTGGGAATATTACCATGGTACAAGTGGTAAAGGTACGGACGCCTACGGTTTCTCTGCGTGCCCTGCTGGTTACATGTACCGCACTGGCTACTTCTACGATGTGGGTCACTTCGCTCACTTCTGGAGTGCCACTGAGAAGAATAGCGACTACGCCTACCGCATGCTTCTGTACTACAACTACGAGAATGCGTACTGGAGCGGCTACGACAAGAACTACGCCGTTTCGGTTCGTTGTCTCCAGGACGATGCATCAGGGCAAACCGCACAATCCTCGTCCAGCGAAACAAGCGAGTCTGCCGGGACCATGACGGATTCCCGCGACGGTCAAACCTACAAGACAGTGACAATCGGTACGCAGACCTGGATGGCCGAAAACCTGAACTACAAAACGGACTCCAGTTTCTGCTACGAAAATGAAGAAACCAACTGCACCAAGTACGGTCGCCTTTACACGTGGGTGGCAGCCATGGACAGCGCTGGAACGTGGACAACAAACGGCAAGGGCTGCGGATATAACAAGACATGCTCGCCGATATACCCTGTTCGAGGAGTTTGCCCCGAAGGCTGGCATCTGCCGACCCTAACGGAATGGAATACCCTGTTTACGGCAGTAGGAGGTGACGTAGGCACAAGGCTCAAGTCCACATCTGGCTGGATCGATTACAACAAAGATGAAAGTGGCAACGGCACTGACGCTTACGGTTTCTCTGCGCTCCCTGCTGGCCATTACGATGGGGATTACATCTCCGAGGGCAGCATCGCGCACTTCTGGAGTTCTATGGAGTGCGGTAGCGACGGCGCATACTACATGCTCGTCTCCACCTACCGCTATGCGGAGCTGTACAGCAGCCTTAGGTATTACGGGTCTAGTGTTCGTTGCATCCAGGACTAGCCAATGGCGATTCTTTCCGTCAACCTTGTTCAATGGCTTTCTTCTTTTGAGTGCAATTTTTCATAAAAGAATGTAAATTAAGAGAAATCCTTTGCGAAAGAGCGGCTTATGTCTTTGAAAATATGTATTCCTGCAATAGCGGCATTCATTCTCGTGGCATGCGGCGGCGACGGCAATAAAGCCAGTGATCCGGAACCCTCTGCCGAGGCCGATTTTGTGGTGGATACCTTCGGCGACCTTTCTGTTTGCACCGACAAACGTGAAGGCGCGACCGCCTACGTGAAAGACGAAGATAACGCTTATATTTGCACCGACGGTGATTGGACCATCGACACTAACGCCGATACTCGCAAAAAATCCAGCAGCGGCAAAGACAAAGCGAAATCATCCTCCTCGCGTTGCGAAGATTGTAAGGATGGTGCAAATTCTAACGGCAGTTCGGGGAATCAAAAAACCGCATGGGATTATTTGAACCCAAATATTGATTATGACGAAATGGTCGATGACCGCGACGGTCAGGTTTACAAGACGGTGAAGATTGGCGACCAGGTGTGGATGGCGGAGAACTTGAACTACAAAGTGGACTCTAGTTTTTGCTACAACGATTCTCTCGAATATTGCGAAAAGTATGGACGGCTTTACAAGTGGGCTGCGGCGGTTGACAAGTCCGAAGAGGAATGTGGCTACGGCAATGTTTGCAGGCTTTCCGGCAAGGTACGTGGTGTGTGTCCTGAGGGCTGGCATTTGCCCGATACTACGGAATGGATAACGCTGTTTACCGGAGTCGGCGGACAATTTGTCGGAGCCGGCGTACAATGGACTGCGGGCAATATCCTGAAATCGCAGACTGGTTGGAATAATGATGGCAACGGTACTGATGATGATGACAACATGAATGAATTAATGTCGCAGATGGGTTGGAATGGTAATGGCGATGGCTCAGACGCTTATGGTTTTTCCGCGATTCCATCGGGCTACAGGAACAGCTATGGCTTCTTCCGCAACAACTCCTCCTACTTCTGGAGTGCCTCTGAAAACGATGGCGACTACGCCTACTGCATGTCCCTCTTCTACTACATCGAGAATGCGTCCCTGAGCTTCGGCGAAAAGAGTGAAGCATCTTCTGTTCGTTGTCTCAAGGACTAGAAAGGCGAATGTCATGACATTGTGCTGGCACAATGCCATGACTGAGCCGCTTGTCCTGCGCTACGAAGTAGCGCCAGGACTAGCTTTAGGCACATTTACCGGGTTATGATCACGCGCCATTCCCTGTTTTCTGTTCGGACAATGTAGCCCTTATCCATCATTGATTTTAGCTGTTTTTGTATGGCGGACATGTTTATGCCGATATTCTCTCTAAGTTCGGCGTAGGTTATGTCCGGATAATCAGAGAGTAGTTCCAGAATTTTGCTGGAATTTTCAGTGCGGAACTGCACTTGTTCACCATCAAACCACCAGACTCCGGGGCCTTGCTCCTTGACAAATCGCACGTTGAACATAATTTCGTTGGCGTACATTTTTCGGAAATAGTTCCGGAAGGGGCGGATTTGCGTTAGTGTCGCCCGAGCTCCGTCGGATGGAGCGGGGCCCACATTTAAATCAGTTTCGTGAAGTGCTTCGAGATAATCGTTCTTTTGGCGGCTGCGCACTACGAGCAACGGGTAACCATGCCTTGCAAGGATATAGTTGACCATCAGTCGGGCTATTCTTCCGTTTCCGTCTTCAAATGGATGTATTCGAATATACCGATAATGGAATAGGGCGGCAAGGTCTACCGGCGATAGCTTTCCTTCGCTCTCGCTCAGGTTGTACCAGTCTACTAGATCGCTCATCAGCGAGGGCGTTTCCTCGGGCGATGCGTAAGTGAATATGTCCCCATAGCGGGTGACGACGCTGTTCGGCCTTGTCTTGTACTGGCCTGCGTGAATTGTGTAGGATGAAGCGTTTCCGTCGGGACGAACGTAGTGGACCTGGTAATCTTCTCGAAGAAGGGTCCTGTGCAACTGCCGTATAAAGTGCTGGGTAAGGGGAAAACTTTTTTCTTGCGACTCTGCCAGAGATAGCTTTAGACAGACGTTGCTTGCTTTCATTTCTTCGCAATCTTTTAGCTTGGCGGTCCCGCTTACCTTTCCGAAGAAGAGCAGGAGTTCCGTCTGCCCGTAAGTGAGGGTGTTGCCCTCGATGTGGTTGCTATTGTAGTTGAAATCGATTGTAAACCGTCTGTTTAGGCGATGCTTGTTGTACTCGCAGAGGGGCTGCAGCGAATTCCATGATTCCAGGGCTTCTTCGAGATTTTTCGACGTCATGATTTTAATATAATAAAAAAAATGTGATAAAAGTGGTGTTATACCACCTTTTATCATGTTTTTCTTAATTTAATGCGCGAAAAATAGCCGAAAAGGTGGTATTATGCCACTTTTACGGCCGAAAATTGTATTGTCTTTAGGCTCAGTCGCCCCAGATTTTCAGGATGTCCCCGTACAGGTCGATGCGGCGGTCGCGGAAGTGCGGCCACCAGCGGCGATTCTCTTCGGTTTCGGCGAGGTCGATTTCGACGGTGGAGACCCCGAGGAATTCGGGGGAGCACTTTTCGAGAATGTAGCCGTCGGGTGCGGCGGCAAAGCTCGTGCCCCAGAACGTGAGGTGGCCTTCGGTGCCGCCACGGTTTGCCGCAATCACGAAGGTGCGGTTCGCAATGGCGTGGCCGCGCATGACGGTCATCCAGCTGTCCTGCTGGCGCGGGTAGATTTCCTTGGGTTCAGAATCCATCCAGCCGATGGCGGTGGGGTAGATGAGCACGTCTGCGCCCTTGAGGCTCATGATGCGGGCGGCTTCCGGGAACCACTGGTCCCAGCAGATGAGCACGCCCAAAGTGCCTGCGCTTGTCTTGATGGGCTCGAAGCCCGTGTCGCCCGGGATGAAGTAGTACTTTTCGTAGAAGGCGGGATCGTCGGGAATGTGGCTCTTGCGGTAGAGCCCGGCGATGCTGCCGTCGCGCTCGAATACGAAGGCGGAATTGTGGTAGATGCCGCGGGCGCGCTTCTCGAAGAAGGGGAACACCACGACGGCGTTCAGTTCCTTCGCGATGGACTGCCACTGGCCCACAATCGGGTGGTCCTTTTCGATAGCGAGGTCAAAGAAGTCCGCGTTCTCCTCGAACGGGAAGTACGGCGTGTGGAAGAGTTCCGGCAACACGACCAGGTCGTAGCCCTTGCCCTTGAGGGCGCGGGCCTGTTCCACGTACCAGGCGTTATTCGAATCGAAATCGCCCGTCCACTTGCCTTGCAGCGTGGCTACTTTAATCTTGCTCATAAGTCATTCCCGCGATTATGTTGTTATTCCTAACCACTAACCACCAACCACTGTTTACTTCTCAAAGAACTCCTTCGCCTTGGCGACAACGTCTTCCACCTTGACCATGGTGAATTCCTTCTCGTTGCGGAACTTCCATTCCACTTCGCCGTTCACGAGGCCCTTCTTGCCGATAGCGATACGCACCGGAGAACCCCAGAGGTCGGCGTCCTTGAATTTGACGCCCGGGCGTTCGTCGCGGTCGTCCACCAGCACGTCGATGCCGGCTGCTTCGAGTTCCTTCTCGAACTTTTCGGCGAGTTCCATGAGTTCGGCTTCCTTGCCAATCGGAACGATTTCCACCTGGAACGGGGCGATGGACTTGGGCCAGATCGGTCCGAAGTCATCGTGGCTGTTTTCCACGACGGAGGCCATCAAGCGACCCACGCCGATACCGTAGCAGCCCATGATGGCCGGAGCGGTGGTCTTTTCGGCAGTGAGGAACTTGGCGCCCATAGATTCGGAGAACTTGGTGCCGAGCTTGAAGATGTTGCCCATTTCGATGCCGCGAGTTTCCGTGAGGAGTTCACCGCAGCAGGGGCACTTGCAGACTTCGGATGCTTCGGCAATGTCGGCCACTTCGAACTTCGGGAAGTCGCGCTTCGGGTTGCAATGCTTGAAGTGGAAGCCTTCTTCGTTGGCGCCGGTCACGAGATCGAAGGAATCGGCGATTGCTTCGTCCACGATGATGCGGGTGTCGTGAGAATTGATCGGGGACGCAAAGCCCGGAACCATGCCGCAAGCCTTGATGAGGCTGTCTTCGGCCGGGTAGAGTTCCTTGGCCTTCAGCAAGTTGTGGAGCTTGATTTCGGAAACATCGAGGTTGCCCGGAACAACGACCGTGATGAGCTTGCCTTCGAAGTCGAAGAACACGCACTTGGCGGTCGATTCAGCCGGGACGTTCAGGAACTTGGTGAGTTCGTCGATGCTTTCGCTGTTCGGCGTGGCGACCTTTTCGAGCGTAGCGTTTTCGTCGCCCTTGAACGGGACGCGCTGGAACTTCGCAATTTCGCGGTTGGCCTGGTAGCCGCACTTCTTACAAAGAATCAGGTAGTCTTCGCCGTTCGGGGTGTCGAGCATGAATTCGTGGGCCACCTTACCGCCCATGATACCCGTATCGCTCTGCACCACCACCGGTTCAATGCCCACGCGACGGTAAATGCGGAGGTAAGCATCGTATTCTTCCTGGTAGTGACGGTCGAGGTCTTCTTGGCTGGTGTGGAAACTGTAGGCATCCTTCATCAGGAATTCGCGGACGCGGATAAGGCCGCCGCGGGCACGAGCTTCGTCACGATACTTGGTCTTGAACTGGTAGAGCATCACCGGCAGCTGCTTGTAGCTGTTGAGCACGTAGCGCACGAGGTCGGTCATGGCTTCTTCGTGCGTCATGGCGAGCACCATGTTGTGGTTGTTGCGGTCCTTGAAGCGCAGGAGTTCTTCGCCGATGGCCTGGTAACGGCCCGATTCGCTCCAGAGTTCAGCGGTCTGCACCACCGGCAGGTCCACTTCGATACCGCCAATCTTGTTCATTTCTTCGCGGATGATGTTTACAATCTTCTGGATCACGCGGAA
>NZ_CAMZCS010000022.1 GCF_947305105.1 uncultured Fibrobacter sp.
CGGCCATGTTCAAGCAAGCTTGACCGCGGCGCTCGCCTTACGCATTTGTCCTACTGTCTACTTCCTACTTCCTACTGTCTACTTCCTACTTCCTACTGTCTACTTCCTACTACCTCATACCTCAAAGCGACCGAAGGTCGCGACCTCATACCTCACTCCTCAAAGGCGCGTCGCGCCGACCTCATACCTCATCGCTCAAAGCGACCGAAGGTCGCGACCTCATTGCTCACTTACTATATTTCCCCTCATGGCCGCAATCCTTTTGCAAGATGTTTCCTTCCGTTATCCGGGTGCCGGCGCGCAAGCGTTGTCTTCGGTGAATCTCGAGATTCCGGAGGGCTCCTTCTTTGCGCTCCTTGGCCCGAACGGGGCGGGGAAGACGACGTTGCTTCGACTTTTGTGCGGGCGTTTCGCGAATTTCGATGGCACTGTGGATGTGGCTGAACCATTGCGCTCCGACCGCGGTGTCCTCGACATGATGCGCTGTGGCGTGTTGCTCGAGAACCCGGGGATTTATCCGAAACTCTCCGTCGAGGAATACCTGAGCTACTTTGCCGGGTTCTACGGGATGGTCGAGGGGGCTTGCCTTCCGGGGGGCTCGTCGCGTGAACGTGCTGAAATGCTCGCTTCGCGGCTGGGCCTTGCAAACCTGAATTCCCGCATGGGGATGCTTTCGCTCGGGAACCGCCAGAAGGTGCAGGTGCTGCGTGCGCTCCTGCCGAACCCGAAACTACTGATTCTGGACGAACCGGTGGCGAACCTCGACCCGGTCTCGCGTGAATGTGTCTGGAAAATGATAGAGGACTGGCGCAACGAAGAGGGCGGCACGGCGATTGTCTGTTCGCATATTCTCGCCGAGATGGAAGAGTACGCCACGCATTATGCGATTATCGATGGCGGGCGCATCCTGAAAGCCGGGAAAGCCTTGCCGGACGATTCTTGCAATACCGATTTTACCGTGAGGTTGACCGCACCTGTCGATGTTTCCGCCGTGAACCGCGCCTTGGAGGCTGCGGGAATTTCTGTGAGCGATGTGTCGGCGCAAAAGGGCTCGCTTGCGTCGATCTACCGCGAAACCGTCCACAAATGATTATTTTTATCGTGAAATTTTGAGGATTTATGCAATCTTGGACCGAAATTAAGAAAATCGAGAACCCTACCGAAGAACAGCAGCTTGAAGCTGTCAAATTGAACTGGTATGCAATTAGTTTAATCCAGAATCCCACCGAAAATGTGCAGAAGGCTGCTTTTGAGCAGAATGTGCAGGCGATTCTTTATGTGAACGGCGGCCCCTGTGCGGTACTCGTTGAATCTTTCAATTCCATGGACGATGAATCGTTCGGCAAGGCGATTGCCGCCGAACCCAACTTGCTCAAGTTCGTGAACCGCCCGGAATTGCTCCGTGCCGCTATCCGTGCCGACTGGAAAATCATCCGCAAGATAGACAATGCGAGTGATGAACTTTGGGCCGAGGCGGTGCGCCAGAACATGGATGCTTTTAAGCTCGTCCGCCATCCCGGCGAGGCGACTTTGGTCGCGGCAATCGAGCACGACTGGCAGATTATCCAGGATGTGGAACGTCCGTCGGTCAAGATGCTTGTGGCTGCTGTCAAGCAGGACTACCACGCCTACGAATGCCTGAGTATCAAGTGCCGTACCGAAGAAATGCAGCTTGCCGCCGTCCGTGCCGACTGGCGCTGCATCGAACTGGTTTCTCGGCCGTCCGAGAACGTGCAGATGGAAGCCGTGAAGCAGAACAAGGTTGCTCTCCGCTTCATCAAGAACCCGGCCGAATCGGTCGTGGCTTACTGCAACTAGAACGTGTGTGAAAGGTCAAACGCGAAGCGGCCCCAGGCGAAGGGCTCGCTTAGGCTCATGTCCTGGAACTGTTTCTTGAACGCGTAGTCAAGCCTGAACGTGAGGAACTGCCACCTGTAGCGGAGGCCGAAACCGAAGCTCGCGTCTTCTTCTTCTTCGTACAGCCCGTCGTCGGCGTCGGTGACCTTGGCCCAGTCGAAGAACTGCACGATTTGCCATTTGCGCCAGCTCCTGACGGGGATTGTCCAGCGGATTTCCTGGTTGAGCCTGAGGTATTGCGGAGTCAGGCCCGTGTTGATGACCTCTTTTTCCTTGCCGTTCTTGTCGGTTTCGGTGCTGGTATAGCTTGCGTAGATACTGCGGAAACGGTAGCCACGCACAGACCTGGAACCACCTTGGTAGAACACGCGGGCGTCGTCTTCGATGGCCTCGTTGAAGAATCGGCCGCAGCTTCCGCTCAAGGCTCCGTAGAATGTCCAGAAGAGCGGGAAATAAAGGTTCGTGGTCGCTTCTGCGTAAGTATAGGGGTTGCCAATCATGTGCGGGGAATCGAGGCCTCCCTTCAAGTTGGTGCCAACGCCTGTTGTCGGGGCGAAGCGAATACCCTTGGTCGGGTTGAAGTAGTCGTCGGTGTAGTCAAAGGTGAGTGCCACTTCGGTCTTGAGCTTGAAGAGGCGTTCGTCGTTCTTGTCCACGTAACGGGTGTCGAACGTTCCGCGGAAACGGATGTGTTGCGTAATGCCGAAGGTGAGGTCTCCACGGTTGATGACTTCGTAACGCTCTTCGATGCTGTCCGGGTAGGCCGGGGGGTTGATTTTTTCGTGGTTGAACGTCAGTCGGTCTTCAAAGCGGATTGCCGTGGGAATCATCGTGAACGAGGTCCCGAACAGGAGCGGGTTTGCATAGCCTGCCGAAATTTCTTGCTTGTGCTGGGCTATCTGGAAGTTTGTCGAGAATTCGTTGAACCGCCCGAAGAAGTTCTTGTGTCGTGCGTAAGCCTGTGCGCCGAACCCGTAGATTTCTTCGAAGAAGAACCCGTAGCGGGCGTCTCCGGGGACGCGCTCCGTGACATTGAGGTGAACGTCGGAAAGTCCGTCTGTGCGCAGGGAGTCTTCGAGGCGGATTTGTGTAAACAGTTGGGTCGAGAAAAGTTTGTTCTTGAAGGAGTTGTACTGCTTACCGTCGATGGTCTCTCCCTTGGGGATTCTCCAGAGTGACGAGAGCCAGGCTGTGTCGGAGAGCCCTTCTTCGCTCTTTTCCCCTCTGTTGCCACGGTCTTGCACGCGAGCGGTTGTACTCCTGATGTTACCCATGATGACTTTGGCGCCCGGCCTTACGCTGATTTCCACGTAGATTTTCTTGTTGACCGTGTCGAGCATTTCCACCGACGAAACTTGCGTGTGCAGGAATCCTTCTTGCCTGTAAACGTCCATGATGGTTTGCATGTCTTTGGAAATGTCGTCTTGGGAATAATAGTTGTCTTTCGAGGTCTCTAGCGAGGTGGTCTTTATTTCGATGGCGTTCGTGTCGGGGGCGATGACCTTTGTCCCGCCAAAACGGTAACGCTCGCCTTCGTTGATGAAGATGATGTAGCCGCGCTGCACGCTGTCTTGCGAGATGTGTTCCCTGCGGATGTCCAGGCTCATTTCGAGGCTGAAATATCCGCGTGAGTAGTACAGCGCCTTGAGGTTCTCGATGGATAGGCGCATCAGAAAGTCTTGCTTGGTCGTGTCCAGCTGGCCGAACTCGTCGGGAATGTCGATTTGTTCTTCTATCTGGAAGTTGGAGAACACGTTGTTCCCACGGAATTCCATGTACCACGGATGCTTTATGCCTTCTTCGGCGAGGCATATCCCAATGAGGCAGGCGAGGAGGATGAGAATCTTATTCGTCATCTTTTCTCCTCCTGTTTGTAATCCGGTTCGATAGTTTCACAGTACCCCAGGTGCAACAGACATGGATTCCAGTAACGGTAAACATAGCCGAAACCGATGTTCTTTTCAATGCGGTTCTCGTTACCTTCGGTACCTGTGTTCGTCAAGTATTGCTTGGAAATCAGCATGCCGCTGAGGGAAAGGCTCGGATTGAGGTGGTTCTTGTGCGAATAATCCTTGTCCCTGAATACGGGCAAGGTGTAGTTGATGCCGAATTCCAGAGCCTGGTCGTAAGTCGGGGTTTCGCTCTGGTCTTGTGTGTAACCAAAGATGAGGCTCAGGTCTTTGACCCAGCGGTCCAGCGAGACAGGAATCTTGAAGTAGCTGGAATCTTTTTCGTTGGAGGCGTTGCTGTTGAACAGCATGACCTTCATGTCGATATCTCCGATGTAGTCGCCACCCAGCGTGCGGTTTGCGGTAGTGGTCAGGACTTTGCCGATAGCCTTGCCTGCAAGCTTGTTCCAGTCCGTCGCTTCGCCGTTGTCGTCTGCGATACACCCGAGGAAGATGTTGTAGTAAATGGCTGCCGAGGTGGCTTCGTTACCGCAGTTCGAACTGGGAATTGGTTGCGGGTTTGTGATGGTCCCTTGAATGTTCAAGCTGACAGGGCAGGTGTCCTCGTTGTCGTTATCGTCTGTTGCAGAGCAGTAGGGGAGTTCTTGCTGGCTTGAAACATCGACAACACCATGTTGCCACGGGACGTTGTTCCAGCTGATGTTGAAGGAATTCAGGTCGAACTGGTAGATGTCCTTGACTCCGATGAATCCGTTGTTCGAGTTGCCGACGTCGCCGCGCAACAGGGGCCTGTTTGTCGTGCCGAGGACCCAGATGTCGAACGTGAATGGGAATTGGGCGAACGGAGTGATGATTTCTACGGAATCTTTCTGGGTTTCTGTAACGTGGACGGCGAGGTTGATGGGGCTTGCCGTGGAAATCTTTGTTTCTTGGGCGTCTTTCTTGCGCAACTTGATAATGGCGTTGTTGAACATCGTGATGAACTTGTCTATCGAATTCGGGGTGATTTCGATGTCCAGTTCTTTGGTGTAGACAAGTTTGTCTACCAGCAGTTCCCCGTTCAGGGTCTTGTTCTGGATAATGCCGTCTTTGTTGTGGGGGATGTAGAGGTTGAATTTCCCGCTACCCATTGCGGTGGCATCGCCAAGGGTCTCGTCGTGGAACTGGTATTGGATTAAAGGGACTGTTGCCTTGATTGTCACGGAGTCATCCGAGTTTTCCAGAGAACCGTTGATGTCGTCTGCGACAAACACGTGACGGGCTGTTTGGAATGTGTACCGGTCGGAATGGAAACTGAATTCCTTGAGTCTCAGACTGTCCATGTCGAACTGGAGCTTGCCCGAAACGGTTTCGCCGCTGTCGTTGCGCGTCTCCATTTCGTAGATGTCCAGTAAGGCGTTTTCCATGTGCCCGCGAACCTTGATGGGGAACTGGTAGCTGAACTTGGGGGGCTGGTACAGCGTGGAGTCCATGCGGATGTCTGCCGTGATACCCTTGATGCCTTCGCGCAAGTTGGCCTTCGCTTCGATCTGCAAGTCGGTCCGACTGATTTCGCTGATGGAACCCGGAATGAACCAGGAACCGTTGGCGTTCAATTTTCCTGTAAACACCAGATTCGTGTCGATGAAACCTTCGGCCCAGAGGTTGCCGCCGTTGTCGCTGTTGTGCGTGAGGCTCACGTGCCTTTCGGGCTTGAATACGTTGTCCACGATGACTTGCGTGTTTCCTGTCCATCCGCCGCCGCCGATTCCGAGGTAGGCGCTCAGTTCAATTTTGCTTGCTTCGGCGAAAAGATTCATCTTGTGAATGCAGAAAAGCTGCGTGGGAATGTTGCTGAATTCGAGATCCCTGAAATCGATGTTGCCTACGAGCCCCTGCCCTTCGTTGTATGCGATGTCGCCAGTGATGAGGCCCGAGGAGAATGTCGTGTCGTTGAGGGGTTCAAGCAGGAGCGGAATGCCGAATTCGTGGGCCGACGCCCATGCGTGGATAACTTGCACCGGGAGTGTTCCCGTGGGTTCAAAGTCCGGGTTCGAATCGTTCGGCAAGATGAACGAAGCCTCGGCCTCGACCTTGTTGTGGTTGTGGATGGCTTCGAACTTGTCAATGAATATGGAATCCCCGTTTTGCCTGGCCCGAGTGTTCATCTGCAACTTGAACGGCTTGTATTCTCCGTCGACAGCGACATCGAGGCTTGCAATGTTTGTGTCGAAGTTCTTGTTGAAAAATCCCGTGACGTTGCCGCTCAGGTTCTCGTTGAACTTGAAACGGGCGAAGGGAATCGTCTCGAAGGCCACGTTGTCAGCCTTGCTCTGAATGGCTGTGGAGTCGATGATGTAGATGTATGCCTGGCCGACGCCCCCGTGGCGCTGGGTGATTTTCCATGATGTGTGCGGATCCTTGTTGGCCCAGACAACATCGCCCACGAAGTCGAAGGTCTCCTTGGGCGTGTAGATGATGCCGTCGGAGAATACGATGCTGTCTTTGTACAGGTCGAGCGTGGTCTCCATGGAATCGGCCGTCATGTGGTAGGCGAAGGGGATGGTGTCGAACTTGACCAGGGCGTGCATGTGGGAGTCTTTGAACGAACCGTACACCTTGGTCGTCTTGCCCAGTACGAGGTTTCCTTTGCTCCAGTCAATGGCCCATGGTTCGTATGGGGAAATGTCGCCGACGTAGGTGATGTTGAAATCTTTTTCGAAGTTTATGTTTGCGTCGATGTTGGAACCCTGTCTCGTTTCCACGATGGCATGGATTTTCTTGCCACGGAGCTCGGCTGAGTGGATGGTGAGGTCGAGGGGCATTGTCTGCGGCCCGAACTGGGCATTCATGTTTTTGACGTTGCCGTAAAGGTCTATGTTGCCGTTTCTCCAGATATCGGCATCCAGCTCGATGGAGCCTCCTTCTCTGTTCTTGAGTTTCGCGTTGATGTGGATGTCCTTGTCGTTTCCATCGAACTCGATGGCAGCGTCTAGGGCGAGAAGCGGGTAGATTTCGCTTGCGTGGGCTTTTGCCGTTCCCTCGTAGGAAATTTCTCCTGAACTGATATTTGTCTTGACGTTCGCCTTGACATGGATGCCGGTTATTTGCGGTGCCTTTTGGGGCCAATCGAAGGGGAGCCACTCCTCCAGGTTGTCGACATCGGTTTCTACGCTGGAGGCGATGTCCAGCATGTTGTCTTTTGGAGCCATCACGACGAGGTCAAGGGAGTCGCCCTGCGAGTAGAGTTTGCCGTGGACTTTTAGATTGCTCGAACTGAAGTCTACGTTGATTTTTGTCCCTGCCGGGTGCGGGATTTGCGAGCCCTGGACGTTGCTTACTGCAAGGGCGGCTGATTGTTTCCCTTTGCTGTTGAGGGAGAATTTCTCGAAACTCCAGCTGTTGCCGTTGGATAGGGCGACGTTTCCCTTTCCGATATTCAGCTTGACCGGGATGTAGAATTTTGCCTTTTCAGGAAATTCCGGGGATTCCAGGGTGGTTTCTTTTGTGCTGTCTTCGGGAGGGACTTCGATTTTTGCATCCAGTTCGCCGAGGTTGAGGGCTACGCCGCGGGATTGCGGATTCAGGAGGGTCAAGTCCAGGGACACGTTCCTGAGTATGACCGTCGTCGATCCGTTTACAACTTTGACGGAGTCCCAAGACGGATTGAGGAGTGAACCCTCGTGGTAGCCGTAGGGGATAATCGTCGTGTCCCCGAAGGTATGCTCGTTCGACAAATAGTATGGGACTATATAATCAACAAACCAGGCGCATGCGGATATAGCGCCCACAACGATCATCGGGAAAAGGATGATCCTGAGGAATGTCGTAGCTACTTTTTTCAAGTGCGTCAAGAATATAGAAAAAAAAGAGCCTGTTTTTTCGTAACTTGTTGTTTTATAATCACTTATGGAGGCCTTTCTTGGGGGGCTTCTGGTATGTCGCCTATCTGTACGCTTGGCGTAACCATTTCGCAACGAACTTTTTTTATATTGGGCTTATCGGAACATTTTCCAGCCGTTTGGCTCATATGATGAGGACAGCAATGAAAAAGAAGTTTTTGGCGCTCCTCGCGCTAGGTGCGTTATTGTTTACGGGGTGCAATTCCATTGGCGATAAAGACACCATAATTGGCCGCGTGAACGGCGAGTCAATCTATCAGGAAGACATCGATTTGATGGTTCGCCTGCATGGAGAAAGCAGCAAGTCGGAACACGTGAAGTCATCAATTGCATCGCTGTTCAGCCGTAATGCCATCTATTCCGACGCCTTGACTCGTTTCCCCGAACTTAAGGACTCCTTGAAAAATCGCAGCCGGACGGTAGACAACTATCTTTTGACTTTTGCTTTCCAGCGCTTTTATGCGATGGACCGTCTGATGTTCAGTGATAGCGAACTCAAGGCTTATTTCGATGCCCATCGTTCCCTCTTTGGCGATACGACTGAGTACATGGTTGTCCGTGACCAGGTCGCAGAAAAGCTCTTCCTCGAGCGAAATGCGGATTCTTTGGCGGCATTCATCAAGAAAAAAGTAGCCGAAGGCGGAAATGTCGACACGTCCAGCGAGCAGTTGAGCGCCCAGTTCATACGCGACTTTCGTGAAAGATTGGTCAATACGATGGGGGATTCCTTGGAAAAGGTCTACAACTTGGTTTTGGTGCCAATCGTTCCGCCGACCCCCGAGGAATATTACCAGAAACACAAGGACTGGTTCATGACAGAACCGGGATTTGAAGTTTACCACGTCGAAATGGCGGATTCTGTGGCTCTTGCTGCGTTGTTCTATACCGACAGCATGGATATCGAGGAATTCAAGAAGATTGCTCGCGATAATAGCATCAACAAGGAAACGGCGGCAAATGACGGTTATGTGGGGAAGGTCCTCGAAAAGCATGTGCTGCCTTATGGTATTGGCGACATGTCGCCGATGTTCGGACAGTTCAAAGATAAGCCGATAGGTACTGTTTCCAAGCCGATTCGCACGTTCATGGGCGAAACGTTCCATGTGTTCTATCTTGCTGCGGTGGTCCCGTCCCGCCAGAAGACTCTTGAACAGGTGCGTGTTGCCATCGATAACGAAATCAAGAACGGCATCAGTTACGACCTGGATTCTACGTATGTGCTGGTTACCTTGAATGGGGAACCTGTAGTCCGCGAAAGCGATGTCAATGACGTGTATGCCGCAAATATTAGCATACCGAAAAATCGCAGGACCCATGACAACATTGTCAATTCGTTGATGCAGAATATTGCTTTTGCTCACGAGGCTCGCAAGCGCAAGGTGGACCATTCTTGGGAATACAGGGCTCTGGTCCGCAATAGCGCTCTGGAGTTTGTGTGTAATTTGTTTGAATACAGAATTAGGCACGCTGTGGATTATCCTGAGGATACGCTCAAGGCTGTGTTCGATAAAATCGGAAATCCGGCGCACCCGAACTTGGGTTATGATGCTTCCCGTGAGGATATCTCTATTTGGCTCGAAATGCCGCGTTCCCTCATGAAGCGTACCTATTACTACCGCTTGGAAGATTTCCTGCCGGACGATTACGAAACATCCGTGAATCGTTTGTTCTCCGAGACGATTGTTCCGTACCGCAATGCCAAGTGGGAGCGTGTCACGACAGATGCTTGGAGCAAAGCCAAGGTCTCCCTCTATGTGGATTCTATCAACCTTTTGCCGCAAGAACGTTCGCTTGATTCTGCCGTTTTGGCCTTGGATTCGCTCTATCATGCGCAGCAACTGGAAAAAGTCATTGTCGGTTGGGAAGGGCTGCGCAACCGTTATCCCGAGAACGACACGCTCGTGAAGAAAGCGACTTATGAGATTGCTCATGTGAAGAGCGAAACGAATGATTTTGATCGTTCTCAGCGCGAGTACCGGTCGTACTACATGCTTTGGCCCGATGATCCTAATGCCGAGAAGGCCATGTTCAGCCGTGGGTTCATCCTCACCGAGAACATGCACAAGGATTCGCTTGCTCTCGAAGTCCTCGAAGAATTCAAGACGAAGTATCCCAAGAGCGAGCTGACCGAGTCGGCCGACTGGCTCATCGAGAACATCCGGTCCGGCGGAAAACTCGCCGACGATCTGATGAAGAAAATCGAAGCGGAAGAGTAGGGGTTAGGATCTAGGATTTAGAGGCTAGGGAATATAGTCGCGGCTACGCCGCCCAATGGGACGTACGAAGTACGTGATTATTTCCACTAGATTCTAGTCTCTAGTCTCTAGTCTCTCGTCTAAAATCTTATATTTGACTCACTCACAATAAAAGGTGGTATACCCAATGGAAATGACATTCGCCATGATTAAGCCCAACGCCGTCAAGTCCGGCTTGGTGGGCCGTATTATTGACCGTTACATCAGTGCAGGCCTCTCTGTCTGCGCCGTGAAGATGCACCAGATGACTTCTGAAGATGCTCGCGGCTTCTATGCCGAGCACGTCGAGAAGCCCTTCTTCCCGGAACTCGAAGCCTACATGACCAAGGGCCCGTCCGTGATGCTCGCCCTCGGTGGCGAAAACGCCATTGCCAAGGTCCGCGCCATCAACGGTGCTACCAATCCGGCCAAGGCGGAACCCGGTACGCTCCGCTACGATTTTGCCCCGTCCATGACCGAAAACGTCGTTCACAGCTCCGACAGCCCCGAGTCTGCTGCCCGCGAGCTCGACTTCTGGTTCAAGGCCGACGAACGCTACGCCTACGAGATGCCTTCTCTCAAGGCTTGCTGCGTCCTCTAAGTTTCAAAAATAACCCCTCTCAAGGAGACACAACTCAATGCAATGGATCGTCAAGTATCTTACCTCGTCCATCGGTAAGAAGCAGATCATGGGATGCACGGGAGCTCTGCTCGCTGCGTTCGTTTTTGGACACATGGTTGGAAATATCCAGCTGCTTAATCCGGACCCGGCTGCGGCTCAGGCTTCGTACAACTCGTACTGCCAGTTGCTGACGGGCTACAAGCCGTTCATCTATGGCGTCGAACTCGTCATGATTTGCGCTGCTGCCCTGCACATTTTCCTCGCTGTGACCCTGAAAATCGAAAACAAGGTCGCTCGCGGTTCTGTCGGTTATGATGTCAACGCCCGCAAGGGTACGAAGTCCTTTGCTTCGTTCACCATGATTTGGACGGGTATCATCGTTGCCGCGTTCCTCGTTTGGCACTTGATGACCCTCAAGTTCGGCGAATACTACCTGTACTCCAACCCGGACGTGTGGGATGGCAAGATTGTCCGTGACATGTGGCTCACGACCATCATGGCTTTCTCCAAGCCGTGGCTCTCCGCCCTCTACGTGGTCGCCATGTTCGCTCTCGGCATGCACCTCTTCCACGCTATTGCCTCTGCGTTCCAGACGCTCGGCATTGCTCACCAGAAGTGGACTCCGCTTATCGAAAAGTTCGGCCTCGTCTATAGCGTCGTTGTCGCTCTCGGTTTCGCCGTTCTCGCTGCCGGTGCTTTCTACCTGTCTGGCAAGCCCGAAACGCAGGCCCTCATCGAAAAGTCCCGCGCCCTCCAGCCGCAGTATGAACAGCAGAAGGCCAACGAAGCCCAGAAGGCTAGCTTCGTGATTCCTTCTGTCGGTGAAGTTCAAGTTTCTCTCAACGCTGAATTTTAAGGAGACCACTAATGATTCTTGATTCTAAAATCCCCGGTGGTTCCATCGAAGAAAAGTGGACCAAGCATAAGTTCGAACTCAAGCTCGTGAACCCTGCCAACAAGCGTAAGTTCACGGTGATCGTGGTGGGTACTGGCCTTGCCGGTTCTTCTGCCGCTGCTTCTCTTGCCGAACTCGGATACAACGTCAAGTCTTTCTGCATCCAGGATAGCCCCCGTCGTGCGCACTCCATTGCTGCCCAGGGTGGTATCAACGCAGCCAAGAACTACAAGAACGACGGCGACTCCGTTTACCGTCTGTTCTACGATACCGTGAAGGGCGGTGACTTCCGCGCTCGCGAAGCCAACGTGCACCGTCTGGCCGAAAACTCCAACCTCATCATCGACCAGTGCGTCGCTCAGGGCGTTCCGTTCGGTCGTGAATACGGTGGCCTCCTCGACAACCGTTCCTTCGGTGGTACGCAGGTTTCCCGTACGTTCTACGCTCGTGGCCAGACGGGTCAGCAGCTCCTCCTCGGTGCCTACCAGGCCCTCATGCGCCAGGTTGCTGCCGGTAAGGTCAAGATGTTCCCGCGTCGCGAAATGATGGACCTCGTCGTTATCGACGGCAAGGCTCGCGGTATCATCGTCCGTAACCTCATCACTGGCGAACTCGAAAGCCACGTGGGTGACGCTGTGTGCCTTTGCACCGGTGGTTACGGTAACGTCTACTACCTTTCTACCAACGCCCAGGGTTCCAACGTGACGGCTGCCTTCCGTGCCTACAAGCGCGGCGCTCTGTTCGCTAACCCCTGCTACACGCAGATTCACCCGACTTGCATTCCTCGCCACGGCGACCTGCAGTCCAAGCTCACCTTGATGAGCGAATCTCTCCGTAACGACGGTCGTATCTGGGTCCCGCGCAAGGCGGGCGATACCCGTAGCCCGGACCAGATTCCTGAAGAAGACCGTTACTACTACCTCGAAGAGAAGTACCCGAGCTTCGGTAACCTCGTCCCGCGTGACGTGGCTTCCCGTAACGCCAAGCAGGTTTGCGACGCCGGTCTCGGCGTGGGCAACACCAAGCAGGCCGTTTACCTCGACTTCGCCGACGCTATCCAGCGCATGGGCGTTGCCGGTGTGTCTGCCAAGTACGGCAACCTCTTCCAGATGTACGAGAAGATCACCGACGAAGACCCGTACAAGGTCCCGATGCGCATCTTCCCGGCTATCCACTACACCATGGGTGGTCTCTGGGTCGACTATGATTTGATGTCCACCATCCCGGGCTGCTTCGTTCTCGGTGAAGCCAACTTCTCCGACCACGGTGCAAACCGCCTCGGTGCTTCTGCTCTTATGCAGGGCCTCTCCGACGGTTACTTCGTGATTCCGTTCACCATCGGCGGTTACTTTGCCGGCACCAAGCTCGAAAAGGTTTCCGAATCCGATGCCGCGTTCGAAGACTGCAAGAAGCAGACCGAAGAACGCATCCACAAGCTCCTTTCCATCAAGGGTCACCGCACGGTCAACGATATCCATCGTGAACTCGGTAACATCATGTGGGAATATGTGGGCATGGCCCGTAACAAGAAGGGCTTGGAAACTGCTCTCGAAAAGATTCCGGCTCTCCGCGAAGAATTCTGGCAGAACGTCAACGTGCTCGGTTCCGAAGGTTCCTTCAACCAGAACCTCGAACGTGCCGGCCGTGTGGCTGACTTCCTCGAATTCGCCGAAGTGCTTACGCTCGACGCTCTGCACCGCGAAGAATCTTGCGGCGGTCACTTCCGTGAAGAAAGCCAGACCGAAGAAGGCGAAGCCAAGCGCGACGACGAAC
This sequence comes from uncultured Fibrobacter sp., assembly GCF_947305105.1. Taxonomy (NCBI): domain Bacteria; kingdom Pseudomonadati; phylum Fibrobacterota; class Fibrobacteria; order Fibrobacterales; family Fibrobacteraceae; genus Fibrobacter; species uncultured Fibrobacter sp. The sequence goes on from NZ_CAMZCS010000022.1 coordinate 13,173, forward strand.
ACTTCTGCTACGTGGGCGCCTGGGAATACAAGGGCGACGGCGTGAAGCCGGAACTCTCCAAGGAACCCCTTACCTTTGATAACGTCCACCTTGTTACTAGGAGCTACAAATAATGAGCGGACTCAATTTGACTTTGAAGATTTGGCGCCAGAAGGATGCCAACACCAAGGGACAGTTCGAAACTGTCAAGATCAACGATGTTTCTCCGGACATGTCCTTCTTGGAAATGCTCGACATTGTGAACGAAGAACAGATGAAGCAGGGCAAGGAAGGCTTCGCCTTCGACCACGACTGCCGCGAAGGTATCTGTGGTATGTGCTCTCTCGTCATCAACGGTATGCCGCACGGCCCCGACCATGCGACCACCACCTGCCAGCTTCACATGCGCAAGTTCAAGGATGGCGACACCATCGTGATCGAACCGTGGCGCGCCGCCGCATTCCCGGTTATCCGTGACTGCGTTGTCGACCGTACCGCTTTCGACCGCATCATCCAGGCTGGCGGCTTCGTTTCCGTCAACACCGGTGCCGCTCCTGAAGCATCCGTGATTCCGGTTCCCAAGGCTGATGCCGACCGCGCCTTCGACGCTGCTGCCTGTATCGGTTGCGGTGCCTGCGTGGCTGCCTGTAAGAACGCTTCTGCAATGCTCTTCGTCTCTGCGAAGGTCTCTCACCTCAGCTTCTTGCCGCAAGGCAAGGTCGAGGCCAAGAAGCGCGTTTTGGCCATGGTCGCCCAGATGGACAAGGAAGGCTTCGGCAACTGCACGAACCTTTACGAATGCCAGGCTGCATGCCCGAAGGGTATCACCGTCGATTACATCGCCAAGATGAACCGCGAATACCTCGGCGCTACCGTGACCTACGCCGAAAAGGTTTATGGTAAGGATTAGTAAACAGTGGTTAGTGGTTGGTGATTAGGAATAATTGCCTCCACTACTTCTTGTCATTGCGAACCCCGAATAGGGGTGAAGCAATCTCAATCCGGCATTAACAAAGGACCGCAGCGATGCGGCCTTTTTTTTTGCATTCTTGAAAATAAATTAGAAGTCAGTTTTGAAAATAAATTAGAAGTCAACTGCTTGCGGAGTAGGGGGCTTTTTTTATGTGTATGTTATGTTGTGCGTCATTGTAATACGTTGTTCTGTTATATTATTACTTCGTTTGTAAAATAAAAATTACTTTGTTGCTTATCACGCTTTTTTGTCATGGATAGCTTATATTGAAACATACAATAATGTTATTTTAAACTTTTAAAAAAGAGAAAAATGATATGTCTGGTACACTAATTAGTATTGCTGGCGTTGACAACAAAATGGAAAATATTTTAGCGTCAAGAGCCGATATTAAAAGTCTAAGGCGTTTTTGTGATGCTACTCGTACGCCCGAAGAAAGAGCTGAGTTGGCGGAAAAAACAAAACTTCCTGTAGCCACTATTACTCATTGGGCTGTTCAAGCTGAATTGCTTCGTATGGAGACAATGTCCTATGACATGGCGTACGAATTTGTTGAAGCCGGTATTTATTCTGTAAAAGAAATACAAAACACAAGTACTTCTGTAATTCTGGAAAAATTAAAGGAAGCAAATCCTCGTACAAATATCACGGAAGCTGTTATTCTGAAATTACAGAAGGCTAAAGTTGATTCTGCAAGGGATTTTGTTTGTGAAAAGCCTGTTTTAAAAGAAAAAATCATTACGGAAAATACGACCCCTAGCATTTATTCTGATTTGTCAAGTGTTATTACGGAACTGGGTAGGGGAGTTGCGCGCGCTCAACATGAATTGGATCTGAATTCATTGGATATCCAAAATGAAATTTTGAAAGATGACCGCTTGTATGGTATGGGACTACAGGCTACATGGTATGTGATGCCAGAAGTTGAATTTACCATGAAAATGGATTATTCGGTTTACGAAGAAAAAAGAGAAGATGGAACTATTAGTAAAACTGATATTAGCGTATTACCTAGTAACGCGACATATTCAAACTTGTTCAAATCTTCAAAGAAAGAAGAGAGCTCTGTCAGGCTTAGAATAGTTCCGATTCCTGCGAATGATAAGTTTGTGACAAGGCGTTATATGTCGGATTTGAGCGCTGTTACGACCATGGAAGACTTGAAATCTGAATTTGAAAAGATGAGTATTTCAACCTATAAAATTACGCCAGAAGATGCCGTTGATTGGGACGATTCTACGAAGATAAAAGTGGTTGATCAGTATCCTTTGAAGAATACCCTTTTGAACCTGGGTGTTGTTCCTGAAGTTGAAGTGAAGAAAATTTAACCTGGAGAAAAATTATGGCTGATGAAAAGAAAGAATTTGCGCATCAAATTGCTGTTGAAGGTAGACTTGTTAAAAGGGTGTTTGCAGCGCAAGATTTGATAACTCAATTAAATACATTGGTTTTAACTAAAGATGATGATAAAAAAATATTAAGCAATGTTTTCAATGATTTGGACAAAGCTAAAAAAGAATATGATGCGATGAATGATGCTTTGGAAAAAAAATCATCTGAATTGGCCCAAAAACAGGTCCAGCTTGATTCTACAATGATTGAAGCTGAGAACCAAAAGGCTGCTTATGTCAAAGCTCATAATGATTATTTGCAAATGAAGGAAAAATATGAAAATCTAGTAAAAAGTAACACTGTTACTTATTCGACAAATGATATATCAATATTTTTGAATGAAACAATAAAAAAATTTAATGATGAACATTCGTCTGATAATAAACTCGCTCAATATGTCATTAACAGTATGGATGTTGATTTGAAGGTACGTGTGTTTGACGATAGTCAAAATGATAAAGAAAATCCTATCAAATTCGTTGCTCCTAGTGCCAACGAGACGTCTGAAGATAGTTTAAGTAGCATTAAAATTTCAATTCAGGCGGTGCCAATAACAAAATAGTTATTTGACATAATAAAGGTTCATTTTCATTCAGGAGGTTTGCCAAAAAGAGTGTAATGACCAAAATGGATTTCAGCAATGTGTTTGCTGAACGGTTTTGGGTTGCATTCAAAAAAGGAATATAGTCGGATAAAAAAATAGTCTGAACAGGATGTTCGAAAAAGATATGCTTCTTTGGAAAAATCTTCTGTTTGCAAATTATTAATCAAAAAGGAATAATCAATATGGCGTCAATCGGACAAGAACTTTTGAATGTTCCGTTCGGGGATATGGTCATGCAGTTGGCAAATGCTATTGCTGAAGGTCAGTTCAAAATGGACATGACCAGTTGCAAGATTGCTAAACTGATGGGCGACAAAGAGACGTGCGGAATTGAAATTCCTAATTTCGGTGATTCTTTGGAAGGTTCGGAAACAGTGTCCTTAATTGGAGCTGGATTTATGCCGACTTTTTATCAGTTTACTGATACAATCATTGAAGTTAAAATTTCCATTTCGATGTGTACTTCTGTTGAAGCCTCTGCATCGGCTAGCTTTACCTGCGCATGTGCATCTGTGAGTGCGTCCTTTTCGGCAAAGTATTCTTACTCTGCGGAAGGTTCTAGCTTGATTAGGACGAAAATCACACCTGTTCCTCCCAACACGTTCATGCAGAAACTGCTGGATTTGAAGGCTCAGTTGGAACAGAAAAAATTCGAGAAAACTTTTAAGTTAATCGAAGAAAAAGTTGCGAAGGAAGAAACTGCTAGTGATAGCCCTGCTCCTGCAACTGAAACGAGTTCGGATTCTTCGTAAGAAAACGATTCGGTTACCTAAACAAATAAACAATTAACAACAAACAACAACTAACAAAAAAGGAAAAATAATATGAGTATTGGACAACAATTACTGGATGTGCCGTTCGGCGATATGGTGGCTAGCCTGGGTATGGCAATTGCTGAGGCTCAGTGTGCCTTGGATCACAATTCCATCGAAATTTTAAAATTGATGGGTGAAGCGGATACGGTTGAACTGCCTATGGTTACCATGTCTTATCGGAGTGGTCAAAATAATCGAGACAAAAATTATGGCATAGAAATTGTCGATACCCCGTACAAAACATCGATGATTGGAGCCGGTTTCCAGCCGACATTCTATCAGTTTGCTGAAACGGTAATCGAAGTGAAAATGGCAATTTCCATGAGCTATGAATCTTCTTCGGAACGTAATGTCAAAACGGAAACTAAAACCAACAAGAAAAACTTCTGGAGAAATAAGTCTACAGCAAGAACGACTACGGTAGATGCAACTTATTCTAGCAAGTATAATTACAGTGCAGAAGGCTCAAGCTTGCTGAGAACTCGTTTGGTTCCTGTTCCGCCTAATACGATTATTGCGCAAGTGATTGATATGAGAAATCAGGCAATGAACAAGATTTTTGAACTTGAATCTCAGCGTGTAACTGCTGAAATTGAAGCTGCTACTAAGAAGCTGGAAGAAGAGCAAACCTCTCCAACCTCTTCAACTAACGAATAAAAATTCTAATGATTTGATACCGATTGTGTCGAATCTTTAGCTTGTTAAAATGAGCATTTTTGATGAAAAAATCATTGAAAGTGCTCATTTACAAATTTTTCCCTTCGATAAAAAAATATGAATGAAAATGAAATTATAGATGAATCGTTATTAGAAAATATCGAAGGCTTATTGTTTTCGGAAGAATATGCTGATTCCGAAGACAACTCGTCAATTATATCCGAAATAGCCGATGCGGATATTCCTGCAGAAGAAGAAAATTCCAATGGGGATGGCGAAGATGCCTCGGCGAAGGGTTCTGGCAAGAATGATTCTCAAAAAGCAAATGTTAAAGAAAATGTCTTAAACATTGATTTTTCTGAGGATTTTTTTGAAAATGGATTTGGTTCTCTTGCTATAGAAAAAATACGGGATTCCATAAGAGGTAATAGAGGCTCAAAACGTTTTTTTATAGAAAAAAACTCTATAAAAAAAGATGGATTGATAACGAATTTTCCTGTATGGACTTATGATGATTCTGAAAGGTCTTCTTTTGATTCTTGTATGAAGGCTGGTCTTGGCATCAAGTCCTTGCGTGAATCTGTAGAAAATTTAAAAATTATTAATGCTCCAGTTGTTGATTTGGAAAAGTCTGTTTTTCCTGTGGAAAATGTCTCTACGGCGGGGGGTTCGCGTTATTCTGTGGGGACAAGCAAAGAAGTTGAAAGTCCTTCTGTATGTACGGAAAAATCTAAGGCTCCTATAGAAAAAAGTAGACCGATGATTGCCGCACCTATTAAGGAGCCTGATGTTTCTAAAAAAACAGAGCCATTTGCAAATCGAAAAAAGACAAAACTTCCCGCAAGAGAGGTTCTTGGCGTAGAAAAGCCGAACAAGGTCGAAACCAGCAAAGATGCAAAATTCAGCGCCATAAGTACGGGACCATCTAAGGCTTCTAGAGATTCTGAAAAAACGAGTGCGATGTCGAATTTCGAAAAGCCGAAATTCGTCGCAAGAGAAGTACTTGGCGTAGAAAAGCCGAGTAAGGCAGAATCCAGTAAAGACGCAAAATTCAGCGCCATAAGTACGGAATCGTTAAAGGCTTCTAGAGATTCTGAAAAGACAAATGTGATGGCGGATTTCGAGAAACCGAAAACCGTCGCCAGAGAGGTTCTTGGCGTAGAAAAGCCGAACAAGGCCGAAACCAACAAAGATGCAAAGTTCAGCGCCATAAATCCGGAACTGTCTAAAGCTTCTAGAAATTCTGAAAAGACAAGCGCGATGCCGGATTTCGATAAACCGAAAACCGTCGCCAGAGAGGTTCTTGGCGTAGAAAAGCCGAGTAAGGCAGAATCCAGTAAAGACGCAAAATTCAGCGCCATAAGTACGGAATCGTTAAAGGCTTCTAGAGATTCTGAAAAGACAAATGTGATGGCGGATTTCGAGAAACCGAGATTCGTCGCAAGTGAAGTGCTAGGCGTAGAGAAACCGAGTAAACCAGAAACCGGTAAAGAATCGAAATTCAACTCTATAAATACAGAACCTCCCAAGGCTTCTTCTATTAATCCTGAAAAATCAAGGGATTCTATAAATTCGGAAAAAGTAAAGCCCGCGCCCCAAAAAGATTTCGCTGAAATAAAGAGTGATTATAAAAACATTGCTTCGAATAGCGCTATTTCTATTACAGGTGATAGAAGTCTTAATATGACGTCATCTTGTTCTCAAAAACAAGATGAAATGTTTTTTGATACCGATAATAACGGTAAAAGAAATGCTTTTGAAAACGGGTCTTTTAATGTATTAAGAAAAGGTATTTTCAAATATATGGTTCAAAAAAGAACATCTTTCTTTTCTTTGACGGAACGATCTTTGACTAAAAAGAATATCGATAATGCTTTCGAAAAAAAATCAAGGATTTCGATGTTTAGTGAAAAAAGAATTTCTGCTTATGATTGTATGAAGAATGATTTTAAACGTAAAAAGGAACTATTTTAATGGTAACAGTAGGATTTGATGAACAGATTGAATTAATTGTTAAACAATTAATTGAAAAAATTAATACTGCAATATCTTTTGCTTTAGATGAATCTAAAAGCTTTGAACAAGCTGAGTTGATTTTCAATGAAGCGATTACAGTATTGGTGTATTATCAATGTGGCGATACCGCTGCGGAGCAACTTATAAATTTTTCAAAGATTGCCTATTTTAGGAAAGAATGTCGAAAAGCTTTGTTGTTTGCGTCTGATGCAGTCGAAAAAAGTACATCGGAGGAAATGCGAAATAAAGCTTTAGACAATATTCATAATATGGCTTTTAAATTATTGGAGTATATTCTGATCAATGAGAATAGTAAGGAATGTATAACTTTTGAAGATGTACAAGGCTTTATTATGCCTCAGGATTATTGCTTGGCGTTGCAAAATGCTTATGATGCGAAGACCCGTATTAAAACTAAAGAAGACCAAACTTTTCTTACGGGCGTATTGACCAAGCTTTCTTTAGAAATGCTGAGACAAGGCCTGAGACAAGAAAAAAACAAGAATTATGTGGATGCATTATTACTGTTGAGAACGGTTCTTCCTTTTTTGAATCCCAAAAGAGCGGAACTCGTAAGTAAAGAAATCGAAAAATTGGAGAAACTGAATCATGAAAACTAATCCGTTGCAAAACATTGCCGATACCCTTCTTAAAATGGATAAAAAAGCGGCGCTATTTTTGGCTGATCAAAACTATGATGAAGCGCTTAATGCTTATGAAGAAATATTAAAGGCGCAAGAACAACTGAAATTGGAAAAACTTTGCGGCCAGACTTTGTTGAATATTGCCAACATATACATGGTTCTAAATGATTATGATAAAGCCTTTGAATGTATAAATAAAGCCGCTTCGTTAAAAACAATGCAAACGAATAATAATGATAGGGGTAATCTTAAACTTTGTTATGCCAATTGCTTGTTTAAGTTGGGTAAGGCGAAAGAAGCTGAATCAGAATTGAAAAAAGAACTGGTGAAAAATTACAGCAAAACATTGTATGGTAAAATGGAATTGATGCTGTTTTCATATTATATGGAAATCAATAACAAGGCCGCCGCAAGGACGAGTGTTGATAAAGCGATAAATCATTTTAAACTGGACAAAAATACCAATGAATTGTTACGTGCTTTGCATGCCCGTGTCAATTATTTTAAATCAGTTGGCCAAGAACACTATGCCCGTTATGATGAAATTGAAATTGAAAGATTAATGTAAAATTAAAAGGAGAATAATAAATGAACTTAGACAGTCATTATTATGGAACGTATTTTATCGCAAGACAAGCAGGATGGAGTAATGAAGATGCTTGCAAAATCGCTTGGGCGGCAGAAACGGTTGATCAAGCATATTTAACGGAGTTGTCGAAATTATATAAAACAAAAAATTCAGATGCAGAAAAGAAGAATGTAGCACGAGTAACAACAATTCTGGATCCTTGGGATGATATGCGGAAAACCAAAACCTTTACGTATGCGTATAGGTATTGGATTATGTTCTCGTGGATGCCATTTCATTTCTTGCCCGAAATTCCCTCGAAGACACTAGATATTCCTGAGTTAGAATCAAATGTTGAATTTAAAAAATTAAATGACTCAGAAAGAGCACACGCCAAATTAAGTGAAAATATTTATAAAGAAGATTTTTTGCAAATATGCAAAACATCAACGAATTTGTGTAAAGAAATGATTGAAAAGGCTAAGAGTGTTTATAATGAGATTATGAACTATATTAAGCAGAATCTTCAATCGACTAATGATGAATATACCCCAGATGCTAATCAAATACAAGCGTATTGCGAAAGAAAGAGAGATGAAGCTTTGTTTAGAATAGGAATCTGCATGCATGTTTTGGCTGACACATGGTCTCATCAAGGGTTTTGCGGTAATGGTGATGTTTTTATAAACAATGTTAATGTTACAAAGAAAAATGAATATACTGATGAAGATGGAACAAAGATGTGGTTGGGGGATGCTTTTGCTGTAAGTGACTGTCATGTTTTTTCCACTTATTGGGCAGGGCATGGTACGGCATTGCATAATCCCGATATTCCAGCAATGGATTATAAGTATAAACATCCATACTCAAATATTGAGATACATGCAAACAATGTAGATCGTTTTTTAAAAGCGTTCTATCAAATGTATGTATCGCTTCGCTATATTTGCAATGATGAAAATAATTTTACGTTAGACGAAAATAGTGATAAGTTAAAGAACATAAAGCTTCAACAAAAAAACGAAAATTTATATAATATTTTAGAAAAAATTTTCAAAAACAGCAAAAAATATGAGGACAAAGACGAGGAAAATAAATGCACGGAATGGAAGAATGTGCTTCGCGAAATGTATGGAGAAAATAATTACTGTCCCAAATACTGTTTAACAGAATCAAACTCTTACAAAAAACTAGAAATTTTTTTGCATCCTGCGGAAGATCATCGAAATTTCATCATGGAAAAGATGGGATATGAAAACAAAATCCCAGTAATAACGAAAATTATAGATAGCCTTGTTAATGGATCCTCAATAAATGATATCAAAATGGATTCTGATGGAAATGAACTTAAAAATGCGGATGAAAATAATGTTATTAGAGTTGACGTAACAGATTTTGATGATAAGTTAACATCGTATTTTGCAAAAGAGATGAAGAAGTTCGACGCAGTTAAAGTTGATGTAACAGATTTCAATGGTATATCAACATCATATTTTGCAAAAGAGATGAAGAAGTCCGACGCAGTTAAAGTTGATATAACAGATTTCAATGGTATATCAACATCATATTTTGCCAAAAAAGTAAATACAAAAGAAACGAATGCACAAGTTTATTATTTGGCAAGCGCTGACGATATTCCCGACACTGATTCAAATCCATCGTCAAGTCCCTCAACGGAGGCCTCTGCTGTAGCCTTAAATGATGGATCTTCAACCGATTCAAATCCTTCAAATGGAGGTAGTTCGACGGTTGCGTCAAATGGAGAAGCGAATTCAAGTTCTAATGGTAGTAATAATGGGGGTAATGTTACTATAGCTTCAAATAGTTATAATTCCGGTGTTTACGATTATAATCCAATTGGTGATTTCCATTATAATTTAGGCCCAAATTGTAAGGGCGATTCGAGAAATGCATAATTGTTTGTGAAAAAAATAATGGCTATTTGGCTTTTGAAAAGGTTGTTGTCTAATTATGAACAAAATTTATTACAATCAAATTGAGCTTCTTGAATGGAATCAATTGTGTGTTTCGGTGAAGGATATGCCTGAGAACATACTTGCGGAAGCTTCGGGAAATGTTGTATTTCTTGCAAGAAAATTTTTTAATAGTGTGCTTAAGAGAAATGTATCAGTTCGTTTTTTTTTGCAGGTATTACTACATGAGTTTGTTCATATTTACCAACAAGCAATTTTATCTTCTAAAATGCAAAGAGCAGAATTTGATGCTTTTATAGAAGAAAATCAGAATCAATTGGAATACGAAGCGTCTATAATTGCGCAAAGACTTGTTTTGACTGGAGAATGGAAAAAAATTTTAGGCATGTTTTTTTCAAAAAAAAATGCTGGGCGGCTTGGTCTTTGTTGCTATAGAAATGTGAAACCGCTTACATGGGCTGTTGATGGGTATGCTTCGGCTTATATTAAAAATGGTAGCAAACATGTTGATCAATATAAAAAAACTATAGAGACGCTTTCTAAGGATTATCCAGATGATTTGACAAAAATGTATTTGGATGTACAAACTGATTGTAAGGTTACTGGAATTCATGAAACATTTACTGTGGACGCTTTGGGGAAATTGCTGGATGATTTGTCCGCTTCTGTTCGTTTTAAAACAGCATTTGATGATGGGATAATAGAACGACATAACAATCTTGTTCGTCAAATTAATAAATGTAATGATCAGATTAAAGCGTTGAAAATGTGGCATGATGAACTACTAAAAGAATCTTCTGAAAATGATATGACTCTTTTGTTGCAAGTGGATAAAGAAATTGAAGACTGTGAAGATCAAATAAAAAAATATAAGGATCTAATAAAAATTAATCCAAATCAGCCTGTTGAATGGAATGAAAAATCTTATGTGGTGAAGACAGATGTACATGCTTTTCGTGGAAATGGAAAGTGTACTGCTGTTGAATTTAATGCAATTGCTGATTCTGTTAGAACAGGAATTCGCGAAACTACATACATAAAACGTTTAAAAGATGAAGATGTATATGTTCTTATAAAACAAAAAAGTTCTTTTGCTGATGAACCTGTATTAAGAAAGTTAGATATGTCGTCTGTTATTTTGGGCTCTAGTGTAAATGACAGATTTCATTATGGCAATGTTGCGTTTGGAATACATTATATTGCGGAAGATGATTCGTTCTTAAATTCAAGTCATCATGGATTTATGCAATTTCTGCATTCAATGGATTGCAGTGGTGGCAATCGTCAATTAAATAGAAAAAAAATATTACGTTGGATGGAATTTTGTATAGATGTTTTCTATAATATTGAGGTTGAACCCATCAATATTGATAGTGGTAAAAGAAAAAAAATTCAAGAATTGTCTTTTATTGATTATTTGACATTGATTGATGAAAAGGATGTTTTTTGGGCTATGATTGGAGAGATGCTCAAAAGTTCTGATAAAAATTTCCCTGTACAATATAAACCAAATACACAAAAAACTGAAGATGATCAAATTGAATTTGGACATAAAATTGTCGATTTTTTGAAAGAGCATGCAACATATCTTGTCGATGAATGGTATTGTGATGAAATTTGTATCAATTTCAAAGTTGAAAAGAAATCAATGAGTTCTTTTGCTCAAATGACTATTGGAGAATTTTTTGGAAATAATTCCAAATTAGATGCGGGATCGGTTGCTTTAGGAATGGCTGTTCATATAATCCAAGATAGCTTTGTTCCTTCGCATTCGAAAAGGTGTTTTAATCCATTTCAAGTCTTTCCATATGACGATTCGTTTGAGGTTGATGTTAAAAGTGAAGAAGATAATATTTCTATTAATATTGATGTTTTCAACATTGAGGAGTTTAAGGTATATGAAAAAAATTATGAGAAGAAAACGGATGGTATTGAAAAACAAAAAAAATTTCGCGATTATTTGACATTGATGGCGCCTCCCATAATTTTGTTTGCAGATTATAGTGAACAAGATGATAAAAAACATCAGCATGCAGATGTTTTTATAAGGCCCTATCTTGTGGCTAATGGAAATGTTCAAAATAACTATGTAAATCCAAATGCAAAGTCTGGTAATAACCATACAGAATTTTATAAACATACATTAAATGCTGACATGGCGAGAGATTGCTCGGAAGCATTTTTATATATGGCTGTTGTTGGATATAGTAAAAAAGATATTATTGCTTTTGTGAAAGGTCTTTATAAATTGGCAGATCGTAACAAAATATTAAACAATACTCGTTCTGGTTTTCAGTATCAAAAAGAAGGAATTAAGGAGAGTGAGCAACTTTTGTGTTATAACACAAAGCAAACATTAGTTATTCGTTCGATTATATATAAAAAAATGATTCAGAATATAAACGAAATGATATTAGACGTGGTCAAATCGTTTCCTTTCGATTTTATTAGAAATAAGGGAAAGAAAATCGAAGGGTATTTAAAAAAAATAGATTTGATTAATAAATCATTTAGTGAAATATTAGATGACTGTATTTATATAAACAAGGAAATATGTTCTAAAGATGGTGATCCGTTGAAAAATCAAATGCGAAGTGGTGGGAAAGTCGTATTAAAACAGTTGTATGAAGAAATGATAAAATGTTGCAATAGTTGCGAACGCGTATTGGATTATTATGTGGGATGGAATAAATATAAAAATGACATGATAAAAAAAAGAATAAGTGCCTTTATTCAAGTAAGTTCGTTGGTGAATAACCTGAAAAAAGAATTATAAATGAAATTATATGCACACATCCTCTTCCCCAAAAAGGAATTATATAATGGCAAATAACAATATCTTTGATGGTTGTCCGGATCCCTTTAGTGTTGCTGAACTGATCAAGGGCGAACGAATCAATTGGTCTGAAAAAAAAGACGAGTATGATACTATCGCAGAATGCTTAGGCATAACTAAAAAGGGGTTTATGCAAAATGCTTCAACCCTTTTGAATCCGCAAATCTCAACAAATGCAAAAGGCAATTTTGTTGTTATTTCAGAAGAAGATGCCGAGATAAGGCTTGATTCGCTACTGAAAAAGTTTGCGAGGCCGCAATCTAAAAAAAGTACAAAAATATCAAATCTTGAACAACGTCGCAAGGATGTTGTCAAATTCCTATTGCATAAGCAAGTCTCGGATGAAGCCAAAAAGAAGGTTCTCTATGATGACGATCTTTCTAGCCCTACAAGTGAAGATGATTTTTATTTGCCTGTAGGCTTAAAATGGAGAGATAAAGGGTATTTTTTCAATGAAACCGTTCATTGGCGTGATGTTTGCCAAAATGGCATTGGGGACTGTTATTTTCTATCCGCTTTGTGCTCTATAGCTTTTGTCAATCCGTTTTTGATTAAGAATGTAACTGCGCTTAGGGGAAAATGGGGTAAAAAAACTGGAAGAATAGCAAAATATGCCCCTTGGCATGCAATTGATTTTTATGTCCCCAATAGTAGCCAATACGAATCTTCTCAAGCTTGGAGCGACAAGAAAAAAACGGTACAGACAATTGTTGTGTCTGAAGATGTACTTGTAGATAAAGACGGTCTTAATTATGGTGCGAGTGGCCCTAAAGAGAAGTCGTATCGTATAAATGGGGGAAAGCTTCCAAGTAAAAAATCGAGCAAAGATCCGTGCTGGCCTGCGGTTTATGAAAAAGCTTACGCAAAATTTCTAGAAAAATGTACTTCTGATTATCCCTATATGCTGTCTAGGAATGCAGCGAATAATTGTGGTGTACGAGTTCCTCTTATAAATGGAGGGAAAGCTGCTGCGGCAATGAAGGAATTGCTACATACAGAAAAGGTGACTGTCAAGGATTTGTCTTCTTTGGATTGTGATGCAATCTATGAAATTGCTGAAAAAGCACATTTTCGACCATCTTGTGCGGCTATTCATCGTAAAACAAAAGTGATTAATGGGGAGAAAATCAGTTGTGGAAAAGATGGAACTGAAGAAGACTATTTGAATATAGGTCTTCATATTGGTCATTCGTATTCGCTTTTATTTGCAATCACAAAAAACTCGAAAAAGTATGTAGTGCTTCGTAATCCACATGGTCGCAATCCTAAGCAGCTAAAGAAGAATCCAAAGGTTTATCATAAATCGTGGTTCATAAGAAGCGGTTTTAATCTGATGAATTCATATAGTGGGTGGATGGATGTTTTTATGGAGCTTGAGGGCAGTAACGATCCCTACAACTCAGATGGATTGTTCCTGCTAGAAGTTGACGAGTTTAAGCGCCTATTTCATGATGTGACATTTTACTCCGGTCCAGATTTGAGTTATGGATCTACAAATCTTGTGCCTGAAGATCCTGTTTTAAAAGTAAAGTTTAAAAACGATTATGTAAAACCTGTGAAAGTAAGAATTCAAAGTCAGGACCCCAAAACGGGGAATATTTCTACAAAGACAATCACTTGGGCTTTGGGCTATAAAGAAAGCATTATGATAGATTTGTCTGAAAAAGGTATCAAGGATCGTTCTAAAGTGAGAATTGTTGTTCTTGTGAATAATGAAACGAATTATTCTAGGTATTTCTATTACCATTCTAAAGCGTCCAGGACAATCAATTTTAATTACTGTCCTGAGACTCGTTAAAGGAATTGTTTATGTCTATTCTAAGTAAAAAAATCGTTGCTCTTAATCGAGAACATCTTGAACAACTTATTGAAGAATGTATTAAAAAAGAGGGTTTAAATTGCGACCTTAATTCCATTGATGTCTCTAAAGTGACCGATATGAGCGGCTTGTTCTATTGCTCTTCTTTCAATGGTGATATCAGTAAATGGAAAGTGAAAAATGTTACTGACATGAGCGAGATGTTCTGCGGTTCTGAATTTAATGGCGATATCAGCAAGTGGAAGGTGTCAAATGTTACTAATATGAACTGCATGTTCTTTAAATCGCAATTCAACGGCGATATCAGCAAATGGGATGTGTCGAATGTAACTGATATGAACGGCATGTTCTGTAGGTCTAAATTTAATGGTAACATAAGCAAGTGGAAAGTTTCGAAAGTCACCGATATGAGTGGCATGTTCCTTAATTCGCAATTCAACGGCAATATTAGCAAATGGGATGTATCGAACGTGACTGATATGAATTGCATGTTTCAATTTGCCGATTTTAATGGCGATATTAGCAAGTGGAATGTGTCAAAAGTAGACAATATGGTTTTGATGTTTTATCATTCCAAATTTAATGGCGATATTAGTAAATGGAATGTGTCTAAAGAGGCCGATATAAGCAGGATGTTCTTTTTTTCGGCTCTAGAAGATTCTGACAAAATACCTGATTGGTACAAAACTCGGCTATGGACATTGTAAAAAAACCTGTGTGGCACGTGTCCACACAGGCTGGTTGTTTGGGGGTGGGATTCTTTATGTGTATGTTATTTGGAGAAAACCTTGATGTGTTGGCTGTTGTCCTTCTTCACCGGGACACCCTTGGCATTGAAGTAGCGCAGGTCGATGTTGTAGGCTTCGTGGGTGCGCGGAGCCTTGGGTATGGCCTGCTGTATGCTGCTGGATGATGCCGGATTTGGCGGGTTGTCCTGCTGCTGTGCGCTGCTAGAGGATGCCGGAGTCGGCGGGTTCTGTTGCTGTGCGCTGCTGGACGATGCCGGAGATGGCGGGTTATCCTGCTGTGCGCTGCTGGACGATGCCGGAGTCGGCGGGTTCTGCTGGCTCTTCAGGTCTCCTTCGGGATCGGTGGGCATCTGGCCGTTGAAGCCTTCCTGGCCCTTCTTAGTGAGGGCGATGATGACCATGCCGTCCTTGGTAAAGATGTTGCTCGGGCTGATATCGACTCGGTTGCCGTCAAATGTCCAGTCGCCTTTCAGCCAACGGGTACTGTTGAATGTATCGAAGTCGTCGCTCCAGTCCAGGGTAAAGTCGCTGCCGTTTTCACCTGCGCCCGGGGTGTACTTGTAGACCTTGACCCAGTTGATGAACTGGTAAACTGGCAGGATATTGTCGTTCCAGGCACCGACCCAGCCGGCGTCTTCGTGGGACCAGAGGTTGAAGCGGAGGCCTTGTTCCTTCTTGCCAAGGTCTTCCACTTGGTTGTTGTCTCCCTGTCCCTTGACTGTCTTGCGGATGACCTTGCCGTCGAGAATCCAGGCCACATAATCCGGAGTCCATTCCATGCCGTAAGTATGGAAGGATTCGTTGGATGCGGGGTTGATGGCGTGGTGGTCTTCGCTAGTCACCTTGCGGTCCGGCTGTCCGTTTCCGGGGCCGAAGCCTGTAATGATGTTGGACTGGAAACTGTTGGGGTTCTTGCCCAGAATTTCGATATCCACTTCGACCCAGGGCTCGTTTCCGCCCAGGTAGGAATCGTTGTGGTAGAGGAACATGGAACTGACGGTTCCCGAACCGGCTGCCATTTTCATGCGCGCTTCGAACTTGCCGTACATCCAGGTTTCGCTGGTATAAAGTTCTGCACCTGAATAGTCTTTTGCGCTCACAGCAGTTACCGCCAATAGTCCAAATATTAAAGTCTTTTTCAATGTCATATAGCCCCCTGCAAACCCATACACACCCTAATTTTACTTTCTGGGAGGGGGCAAAACAAGACTTTCAACTGAAATAGGGGTAAATTCTGTATCAACTGTATCGTTTTTTGTCCAAAATGACGGCATTTTTGGATTAAGTTGTTCCTTTGTCTAATTTATTTTGAAGTATAAGCTATATTTCCAAAAAACTAGTTTGTCAAAGGAGAACTATGAAAAAATTAGTGCGTTCTTTCGGTTTGTCTGCTGCGGCTATGGCGTTTTTCGCTTGCAGTGGCGATGATGTTACAAAGGTTTACGAAACCACCACACCGACTGTCGGTATGGATCTTGTCGCTGCCGGCGATGAAAGGCCTGATTGCGATGACGACCACGATGGGAAGCTCATTTACGTGGCTGATTCCAGCATGGCTTTTTTCTGCTCCAACAAGGAATGGTTGCCGTTTGGTGGCGAAACCATGAGGGGCCCGACAGGCGAACCTGGTGAAAAAGGCGAAACCGGTGAAAAGGGCGACAAGGGTGAAAAGGGTGCCAAGGGCAGCAAGGGTGATAAGGGTGATGCCGGTGACGGTTGTACCTTGAGCGAAATCGAAGGCGGTGTCGTGGTCACTTGTGGTTCCGATGTCGATACTCTTTATAATGGCAAGGCCGGAGTCGGACAGAAGGGCGAACAGGGCGATGCTTGTTCCTTGAAGTCGTTGGATGGTGTCGGTGTTGAAATCACTTGCGGATCCGACGTGGACACCCTTTACGACGGAAAGGCTGGTTCGTCGACGGTTTCTGTTGAGGGCGGATGTACGCTCGTTAGCGATGAAAATGGTGTCGTGACGTTCGCTTGCGAAGGTGGCGATGTTGTATTGAGCAAGGCTCTTTGTGGTTCTGCCGCATACGATCCGGCCGAAAGCTTCTGCCTCCTGGGCAAGGTGACCGCGTTGAGCGCAACTTGCGCTGGTGAAACAATTGACCAGCGTAAGCAGTTCTGCGACCCGCGCGAGGGTGGGCATGCGTATGACTACGTTGTTCTCGAATTTGGTGGCGTGACTCAGGTCTGGATGGCTCAGAATTTGAGCTATGGCACCGATTTGGAAGGTGAATCTATTTGCAGCAACGGCACAGAAACTTGCGATGAGGCCGGACGCCTTTATGACTGGTGGTCTGCTGCCAATGTTGCAACATCGGAATCGAATACCAAGCAGAAGATGAACCAATCCTATTACCAGGGTATTTGTCCCGATGGCTGGCATATGCCGAACGAAACGGAACTTTATAATTTGCTCAACTATAATGGCAAGAATGCAAATGGCATGAGCTCTATGACTATGGGCAAGGCTCTCAAGTCCACGACTGGATGGGCAGAAGTGTCTACTGATGTGGATGGCAACGGAGAAGATTTGCTGGGCCTGAATATTGTGCCGTCTGGAAGTTTCTCTCCTGTTGAAGGTGATGCAGAAATCAGTGTTATTCAAGGTGAAGAATTGGCTGTTTTCTGGATTGCTTCCGAAGAGAAGGATAATAACGCATACACGAAGGCTTATACACTTGTGTTTGCAAACTATGCGGACAATACGATGTATAATCCGTCTCCGAAGGGCATCGGCGCTTCTGTCCGTTGCTTGATGGACCTCTAATTTTTCGAGATGCGAATTTGTGGCCGCCTGCGGGCGGCCTTTTTTTATGAGTTGTTTGAAAAATTCTATCCTTGTCACATGGATTTTAAAGGCCTGACCGCATACCTCCGTTACAATCATGTCGGCTACGCATGCCGCGCTCCCAAGCATTTTTTTGTCGCCATTAACGAGGGCGAACCGCTGGAAATTGCTGCGGGCAACCATGCACTTGCCGAGGGATATTTCACCTTTTCGGCCGAGGATATCGACGTTGTCTCGGGGCCCAAGTTCCAGATCGTTTCAGAAGCGGGCGAGGTCGCCTTGGAAGGGAATCTCGCGTATCGCGGCCCCTGCGAGTACAGTGGGGAAGTCTTGCTTGTCGGCGATTTCTCTGCGTTGACAGCGCCGGGCCGATACAAGATTTGCTGCGGAACGGAATCGCATTTTTTTGAAATCTCGGACCGCTGGTTGCTGTCCCAGTTGGACGCGAACATCAAGTCTTTCTATTTCCAGCGCAGCGGCGTGGAACTGAAACCGGATACGGCGGGTAAGTGGGCGCGCCCCTTGGCGCATCTCGATTGCCAGATTGGTTTCCACCCTTCCATGAACCGCGAAGGGACGTGGAATGCGCATGGTGGCTGGTACGATGCCGGCGACTATGGCAAGTATATCGTGAATGGTGGCGTGAGCGTCGCGACGTTGATGCTTGCCTTGGAACTCGGTTCGGCTAAAGTTGCGCCCTCGCTTTCGGCTTTGCGCGACGAAATCCGTTTTGAACTGGAATTCTTTTTGCGCATGCAAGACAACGATGGCGGCGTGTTTTTCAAGGTCTCTCCGGAACACTGGGACACCTTTGTAACGCCTACTGTTTCGGACCACAGCCAAAAGCGCGTTGTGCTGGGCAAGTCTACGACTTCGACGCTTAACTTTGCGGCGGCTTTGGCGCAGGCGCATCGAGTGTTTGCCAAGACCGATCCCGATTTTGCGAAGGTTTGCCTTTCGGCTGCGGTCAAGGCTTATCGTTGGGCCGAGGAAAATTTCGATGTGGGGTTCCCTCCGTACACCGAAGGGAGTGGCCCGTACGGCGATGCACGGTATAGCGACGAGTTTTTCTGGGCCCGTGCGATGCTGTTCCGCGAGATGGGCGACATGCCTCTTGAGGATTGCATCCAGGTCCACGACCAACTTTACCAAGACATGGCCGACATGCCGGCGCGGCCGGATATCAACTGGCACGACACCGAGAACCTGGCCTACATTGCGCTTGCCTTGCAAGACAGCGATTTGGAACTCCGCGATAGAGCTCGCGAGGCTTTGGAGCACGAGGCCGACAAGATTGTTGCCTTGGCTACAGAAGATGCTTATGGCGTTGCATTGCGTTATTTCCCGTGGGGGAGTAACGGCGTGCTCGCTAACTACGCGCTGACATTGCTCGTGGTGAAGTCGTGGAAAGACAAGCCGGAATATCTCAACGCCGCTTTTGCACAAGTCGACTTCATCTATGGCCGCAATCCGGTGAACGTGAGCTTTGTGACCGGTTCGGCCTGGAGTTCGCCGATGTTCCCGCACCACCGTCTTTCGGGTGCGGACGGAATCGTTGACCCGATTCCGGGTCTTGTTGTCGGCGGCATCAACGCCGACCGCCAAGACAAACATCGCGAACCGCATTATCCTAGCGCTTTGCCGGGATTCGGTTATACGGACGAACAAGTTTCGTTTGCGAGTAACGAAGTTGCCATCAACTGGAGCGCCCCGCTTACGACCGTGCTTGCGTTGCTTTGCGTCTAGTACAAAGTTTTGCCGAGCCAAAAATTATATTGGGAGAAAACAAAGGAGCCTATATGTCGTTCATGGATCTTGCCAAAAACCGTTACAGCTGCCGTGCCTTTACCGACAAGGCGGTAGAACCCGAAAAACTCGCCCAGGTGCTCGAAGCGGGCCGACTTTCCCCGACGGCGGTGAATGCGCAGCCCGTGATTGTGAAGGTCATCAAGTCGCCCGAGGCTTTGGAAAAGATTCGCGCCATTACCCGCATGGCTTACAATGCTCCCGTGGTTTTGATGGTCTGCTACGATGAACCCAACTGCTACACCGCCGAAAAGTACGACGACAAGTTCAATAGCGGCGTGATGGATGCAAGCATTGTCACCACGTCGATGATGATGCAGGCGACTGATCTTGGGCTTGCGACCCTCTGGGCTCGCGGCTTCAACGCGGCAAGCATCGAAAGCGCTTTTGAATTCCCGGATAACTTGAAACTCGCTTGCCTCCTGGATGTCGGCTATGCCGACCCCGAAAAAGGAGGCCCCTCGCCGCGCCACCCCGTGCGCAAGAGCATGGAAGAATTCGCGAGCGAAATTTAAATAGTTCTTTGATAAGAATCAATTTGCCTTCTTCAAGCGTGTAGATAGGCCTGCTGTTGTGTTCGGCATGGTACGAGCTTCTTCTTTCACCTCAACAAATGTCGGTTCCAAGGTTTTGGTACAGGCTTTCTAGAGGTGGTTGTCATCTTTTGCCATTCCAATAATCTATATTTCAAGGTGAAAATAGGGTTTTCTCTTGTTCTCTACTTGAAACTTCGACAATTTCATACACAGAGGATAAGACGAACGCTCACGTCTGCGACCGGCAAGTGCCAGCCGCATCGTTTTGCTACATGGTCTATTGTTTAATAGCAGTTTGCCTGTACGCAAGCGGCCTTTGGACGCCTTTGGCGTCAGCTGTTGCGGTTTATGCATATCAGAATGTGAAACATTCTGCTGCGTATAAACCTAGCAAGCTTTTGGGGCGTGAGTTGTTTGCGTTTATTTGTGTAGGGCAGTCGAAGGCCTCAGGTAGGTAAATGCATTCAACTCCACGCCTTTTTTGTTTCCGAAAAAGACTGGATAAGTGCAGAACAAGGGTAAACTCGCTGAGTTTTGCTCTTGTCCTCTACTTGAAACTTCGACAATTTCATACACAAGGAATAAGACAATAACTCGCCTTCGCCTGTGGGTTGCATGGGCGTAGTGTACCCTGGGCGTATTGTACGCTTAGGGTGGTGTGCCTTTGTAAGGTCCCTGAGCATGTTGAAGGGCCGAACAATTGCACATGTTGCGAGCTATTGTATTCTTTTGAAAATGTCGCGCTTTTAGGCGAGGAGTGAGTCGGCTCCCCGCCGTTTCTTTTTGCCCGCACCCCGGCCAAGCGAACCGGCCAGAACCGCTCCCGCGAGAGTGAACTCGTTCACTTTCTGAATGGAGCGACACGATGACAATAAGTTCCAAGAGCGGCAAGTTCACTTTTATTGACTTGTTTGCAGGAATTGGTGGAATGCGAATAGCATTTGAATCCGCAGGTGGAAAGTGCGTTTACACAAACGAATGGAATAAGTTTAGCCAAAAAACATACTTTGACAATTTCGGTGATATGCCAGATGGAGATATTACTAAGGTTGACGCACAAACAATTCCAGATCATGATGTACTGGTGGCTGGCTTTCCGTGTCAGCCTTTTTCTATTGCCGGAGTTTCCAAGAAAAATAGTTTAGGAAGGGCAACAGGTTTTGAAGACAAAACGCAGGGAACATTGTTCTTTGATGTTTGCCGTATTATCAAGGCGAAACGTCCGAAAGCGTTTATGCTTGAAAATGTCAAGAATCTTTGCAGTCACGATAAAGGCAATACGTTCAAGGTGATTCAAGAATCATTAGATGAACTAGATTACGAAATTTTTTATAAGGTCTTGGATGGTCAGAATTTTGTTCCACAACATCGCGAACGTATTCTCATTGTCGGTTTTGATAGGCAGAGGTTCGATACCCCAATAGATTTTAAGTTTGAAATAACTCCGGTAGAGCCGAAACCAACTATAAAAGATATTCTTGAGAAAAAACCTGATTCGAAATACACCCTTTCTGACAAGTTATGGTGCTATTTACAAGCGTATGCAGCAAAACATAAGGCTGCAGGAAACGGCTTCGGCTATGGAATTGCTCCGCTAAATGGTGTGTCGCGTACCTTAAGTGCAAGATACTATAAAGATGGCTCGGAAATTCTCATTGCACAACGAAATAAAAATCCGAGAAGACTGACTCCACGCGAATGTGCAAGATTGCAGGGCTTTCCGGACTCTTTCAAAATAACCGTTTCTGATGGGCAGGCATATAAGCAATTTGGAAATTCGGTTGTCGTTCCGTTGATGGCGAATGTTGCGAGATTAATTGCAGAGAGGTTGAAATAAAATGCAAAATAATGCCCCCGACGCTATTAAGGTGGCTACATTGGGACAGAAAACATTTTGCAAGTTCTTATCTGCGAATGATACTGATCCCATGCAAAGCCATCAAGCGGGAATCTATATTCCGCACAACAGTTCATCGATTTTATTCAATTCTCCTGGAGTAAAAGGAGATAATAAAGATAGATTCGTTTCTGTCTATTGGCATTTTGATGAAGATTTCGTTTCAGATGAAGTTAGGTTCATTTATTATGGGCGAAGCACAAAAAACGAATACA
Organism: uncultured Fibrobacter sp.; assembly: GCF_947305105.1. Taxonomy (NCBI): domain Bacteria; kingdom Pseudomonadati; phylum Fibrobacterota; class Fibrobacteria; order Fibrobacterales; family Fibrobacteraceae; genus Fibrobacter; species uncultured Fibrobacter sp. The sequence continues at coordinate 35,407 of NZ_CAMZCS010000022.1, forward strand.
GAATTACGCATACACCTTTTTTCAAACCGGAATATACGGGTGCCTTATTTGTGTTTACCCAATGCGACGAAGACAATTATCAAGCATTTATTTTAAATACAGATGACGAAATAAATCAATTCTTGGATGCGTTTGGCCTTTCTCCTCATGAAACAAATTGCTTGATTGATGGTTGTAAGCCAACAAGTAATAATGATTTGATAAAGGCTTTTATTCAAGATATAGATGATAAAGGGATTGATTTCCCCGATTCAAAAAGAATGTCTGCCGCAGCAAGAGATATTTGTGATAGGACAATTTCTTCTCAATCACTGATACTAACAAATCCAGATAAGAAAATATTGGACTGGACTGATATGGAATACAATATTTTCAAAGCAGTAGAGTATTCTCGCTATGGAAATGTTGTTTCAAAGGGCTTCCTTTCAGTTGATGATTTTGTTGACATGGCAAACCAAGTCCTAAATCGGAGAAAAAGTCGTGCAGGAAAAAGTCTAGAACATCATCTCGCAGCAATATTTGACGGAAACCATTTGCCTTTTGAAGAACAGGTAGTGACCGAAGGAAATAAAAGACCTGATTTCATATTTCCATCTAAAAAAGCATATCATGATTTGGCATATCCTACAAACAAACTGATTTCGCTTGCAGCAAAAACAACATGTAAAGATCGCTGGCGTCAGGTCATCAATGAAGCAGATCGACTGAAAGACGATTATAAATATCTGTGCACATTGCAACAAGGTATTTCTGTTGCTCAATTAAATGAAATGCAAGCAGAGAAGGTGAGGCTGATTGTCCCTAAACCATATATCAAGACTTATCCTGAAGAACGTCGCAATGATATTTGGCCGTTAGATAAGTTTATCGCATATGTGCGGGAATTGTTTGCTTGAGTTTTTTTGAAAAGTGAAGTGCGGCGTGTTTCTTTGCTTAATGGAAAAATGCATCTTTTTTTCACGCAGGAGCGTATAAATCAACTTATACGCCCCTCAATCAAAAAATAGGCAAAGAACCGCTTTTCGGTTATGTTTCGCCAGCCATTTTACTGCTCATTGCTCATAGCTCACTGCTCACGGCTATTTCTCGTGCCTCGTGCCTCGAACCCCGAGCCTCTATTGCATTCCCAATAACCTTTTGGTATATTTACACCATGTAACCGAACGGTTGCCGCCTGGCGTTATGCCAGCATTCTTTTATGGACATAACAAAAGAGGAAAAATGGCTCGCGAAATTCGAGAGACCCCGATTTTGTACGGCGAGGATGCTCGCCGGTTTCTAGCCCGTATGGAAGAGCGGCACCCGGAACCTCCGGAAGTTCGTGCCCAGCGCCTGCGGGATTACGAATTCATGAAAAAGGCTTACAAGCTGGGGATGGCCGAGAAGCGTGCCCGCGAAGCAGCCAACGGAGGTATCGACCCGTGCTTCGACAATGTGTAGATAGTTCCAATTACAGTTTTATTCGGCTGGAACCGAGTAATGCGATAAAAAATTTCAGGTCTATTTGTCATTGCGAGGGGTGGAACACCCCGAAGCAATCTCTGTCATGCATGTTATGAAACCGGCGGTATATATACTTTTCAATAAACCGCGCGGTGTTCTCTATACAGGTGTTACCAATGACTTGCCTAAAAGAATGGTTGAACATAAGCAAAGGCTTCATGGATTTACGGCCAAGTACAATGTGACGAAATTAGGACATTGCGAGTATTTTCAAGATATAAGGGATGCCATATTGCGTGAAAAGCAGATAAAGGCAGGCAATCGGAAAAAGAAAATAGAGCTAATTGAGTCGCAAAATCCCGAATGGAAGGATTTGTTTGAGAATGAATTTTGAATTTAGATTGGGATTGCTTCGCCTCTACGAGGCTCGCAATGACAATCCGGGAGCACGCCAACTTCCGTTTCCTTACTGTCGATGCCTACTTGAATGCAGTCCCGTTCTACGAGAAGAATGGTTTCCGCTTCATGAACGCCGTGGATAACGACCCGCATACGCGCCTCATGTACTACGACCTGATGAATCTTGTGTAGCGGTTGGTGGTTAATAGGCCCGAGCCTTGAGCGTGGAACCCCGAGCTCCGTGCCTTTTTTCTACATTTGCTCCTGTAAAACTTAAAAAAGGACAAAAATATGCGCGATCAGTTCGAAAGCCCGCTTATCAAGCGTTACGCCAGCAAGGAAATGAGTTTCATCTTCAGCCCGCAGTACAAGTTCCAGACTTGGCGCAAGCTGTGGATTTACCTCGCCGAATCCGAAATGGAACTCGGCCTCCCGATTACGCAGGAGCAGGTGGACGAACTGAAGGCCCACGAAAAGGACATCAACTTCGAAGTCGCCGAAGAAGAAGAAAAACGCCGCCGTCACGACGTGATGAGCCATGTTTACGCTTACGGCGTGCAGTGCCCGAAGGCCAAGGGCATCATCCATCTCGGTGCAACGTCTGCATTCGTGGGTGACAACACTGACCTTATCCAGATGCAGCAGGCGATGATTCTCGTGCGCAAGCGCCTTTGCCGCGTGATGGACAAGCTTTCCAAGTTTGCGATGGAATACAAGGACATGGCCCAGCTCGGTGCAACGCATTTCCAGGCCGCCCAGCTCACGACCGTGGGTAAGCGCGCTTGCCTCTGGCTCCAGGACATGCTCATCGACCTCGAAGAACTCAACTTCCTCATCGAAGTGCTTCCGTTCCGCGGAGTGAAGGGCACGACCGGTACGCAGGCCAGCTTCATGGATCTGTTCAACGGCGACGAAGAAAAGATTATGGAACTCGACCGCCGCGTGACTGCCAAGGCTGGCTTCAAGCGCGTGCTCACCATCACCGGTCAAACCTACACCCGTAAGTGGGACAACCGCGTGAACCAGGTGCTCAGCTCCATCGCTCAGAGCTTGCACAAGTTCGCTACCGACATGCGCCTCATGCAGGGCGTCAAGGAAGTGGAAGAACCGTTTGAAAAGACCCAGATCGGTTCCTCTGCCATGGCTTACAAGCGTAACCCGATGCGCAGCGAACGTATTTGCTCCCTCGCTCGTTTCGTGATGGCCCAGGTCAACAGCACCGCCTTCACTCAGGCGACGCAGTGGTTCGAACGTACGCTTGACGACAGTGCGAACAAGCGCTTGGCAATTCCTGAAGCATTCCTCGCTATGGATGCTATGCTCATTATCGCAGAAAACGTGACCAACGGCCTCGTCGTTTATCCGAAGGTCATCGAAAAGCGCATCATGGCGGAACTCCCGTTCATGGCTACCGAAAACATCATCATGGAAGGCGTGAAGAATGGCGGCGACCGTCAGGAACTCCACGAAGAAATCCGCGTGATGTCCATGGAAGCGGGCAAGGTCGTGAAGGAACAGGGCAAGGACAACGACTTGCTCGAACGCGTCTTGAAGAACGAAAAGTTCCAGAAGCTCGGCATCACCGAAGAAAAGCTCAAGGAAATCCTTGACCTCCGCAAGTTCGTGGGCCGCGCTCCTGGTCAGGTTGTGAAGTTTGTTTCTGAGGAAGTGCGTCCCGCTATCGAGGCTGTTCCGGATTGGAGCAATATCGACGCCGGTGAATTGAAAGTGTAATTTGACGTACAACTTAGTACGCCTTGCTATATGATACAAAAGCCCTTTTTTAGGGCTTTTTTCGTGCATTGAATCACTCGGTATCGTTTTCTTTAAGCCCTTTTGACCCGCTTTGCGCAGATATACTTATATTGAGCGTATAAGGAGAATGATTATGGACATCCGGAAAAGCAAGGTCGAAAAGAATCGCGAATGGTCGGCCAATACACAAAAGGTGTTGGCTTCGTTTTTGGGGGTATCAGCGATTTCGATGTTTGCTGCGTGTGATTTGGCGACCTCTGGCGATGTTACTGCTCCAGATTCATCGGATAGCACTTATGTGCCATCTGGTGATGTCGCCGATCCGGATGAAATAAGGCTGTCTTCTTCATCTCCATCTCCGGAGTCTTCATCTTCGTCTCCATCTTCGGTGTCTTCTTCTCAGCCCCGTTCTTCGTCGAGCCTCGGACCTGTCGGCGTTTCGTCAAGCAGTTTCTATCCGCCCTTGGCGGGGATTGTGATGCCTGAATCGTCGTCTAGCAGTTATCCCGTGGATACGCTTGAAATTACCTCCGGCGAAATCGTTCCACCGATGGAATCATCTTCGTCTTCATTGCCGTATTACGCCAACTCTTCCAGTGGTATCCTGGTGGAACTCTCTTCTAGCAGTTTCGTAACTCCTCCGCAATCTTCCAGCAGCGAAGAACCAGGGCCTTTGGCCGGTATCCCGGAATTGTCCTCCAGTAGCAGCGAGCCCGAACCTTTGCCTGGCGACCCGATTGAACCACCGGAGCCGCTGAGTGGCGACGTTGCTGATCCGGATCCTGTAATTCGCATTGACGACCCGAAAGACTGATGAATCTCGTTCTTTCCCTCACGGAGCGGTGTAACCTGCGCTGCACCTACTGCTATTACAAGGTGAGCCACGAGGCCCGTTCTTTGGTGATGTCCAATGAAATTATGGAGGCCGCCATCAGGCTCGCTTTTGAACGGACGTTGTTTCTTGGGCAGCGTTTTTTGAACATCACGTTTTTTGGCGGAGAACCGCTTCTTTGCATGGATTCTGTCCGTAGGGGAGTGGAGTTCGCCAAGAGTCTTGTCGCCGGGCGTTTCGGGGATGAATTCGTTGTGGGCGTGGGTGCCGCTGAAAAATCCTCGCCTAAGTTTCGCCTGCGTTTTGCGGTGAACACGAACGGTACATTGTTAGACGATTCCATCATTGAATATCTGAAACGCGAAAATTTCCGCATATACCTTTCGCTTGATGGCCCTGAAGCACATCATAATATTTGCCGCAAGCAGGTGGGCGGGGCGGGCTCCTTCAAGCTTATTGAACCGCACATTCCCGCATTGCGCAAACTCGACACGGTCGTGCTTTCGGTGGTGACCCGCGAGAATATGCGTTCGCTTTCGGATGCGGTGCGCTGGATACAGGCTCAGGGTTTAAGGAACATGACCGCCGCCGTGGATTTTGACGGCAAGTGGACAGGGGAGGAATTCGACGTTCTTGCGGCTGAATATGTGAAAATGGCCGGATTCTGGATGGAACTCAAACGCAAAAAAGTGCCATTTTACCTGGGGACGATTCAGGATAAGCTGAAATTCCGCCTGACGGGGCAACGTCACCGTACATCGAGTTGCCATGTGGCCGAAGGCATTGTCGCCTGTGCTGCGAATGGTAACCTTTTCCCCTGTACGCGGTTTATCTCCAGCAAAAAAGATGCTCCCTATATCATGGGCAACGTTTACGACGATCCGGCGAAAATTTTTGGCGGGGCCGTCGCCCAAGACGTCCGCGATTTCTTTGACCGCGACAAGGAAGACTGCAAGGGTTGCGCCCTGCGGTTCCGTTGCCATGCACACGAATGTGCCTGTACTTCGTTCTACTCCACGGGCAATATTCACGAGGTTTCCCCCGAGGTTTGCACACACGAACGTATGCTCGCCGCGATATGCGACGATGCCGTGTCAGAACTTACAGATGTTTCAGGAAATAATTAATTTCCACCCAATCCAATCCGATTCAATTTTATGGCTTGAACGGCGGGATGTAATCATCATCGTCTTTTTTATTTTCTGTCTTTGCCATAAGACACTCCTTTTTCACATACACAACAGAAATATAGATTCTTTGGTATGCCTTGGGGCGTGATTTACAGCGTCGTGTGATTTTGTTCACACGTTGTCGAAATGGAGCTAAAATGGCTAATTTAGGCCATAAAGGCGATTGTGGGCGAGGCAAACAGCGAGTTTCCCGTATTCTCGGACGAAATCTTCACGGGAAGGTGTGTCGCCGAGCGCTCTATAGAGCGCGCTCGAAAGCGTGCCGCGGGCAAGCATCTGTTCCATGATGTTGCGGGAGACTTCGGTGAGGTCGCCTTTCACTGCATCGAAGACATGCTTCCAGAGCTCACCGGCGGTGCATGAGCCTTCCATGCCGAACACGGCCAGAAATTCGGACCAGTCAATGACGGTGTCTTCGGCGTCGCGGGAAGTTTGCGTCAACATTTCCGAGAGTCTTGCCGTATCAAAGTCACGCAAGAATTCCCGGTATTCCTTCATGGTGTGCGGCGCTTTTCCGTTTGCGAGTTTGCCGCTCGCGATGGCCTTGAGCGTCGCGATTTCAAGTTCCACGATGGCGATGTCTGCGTTCGGGCATTCCTGAATGTCCACAAGCCGGATTTCGATGGCACCGCGGTCAAAACGCGCGATGGCGCCCCGGCTGTTCAAGAAGAAATGGTTCAGCAGGTGCTCGGGGTCGTAGGGCGCAATGGCCTTCTTGACCTTGTCGAAAATCTGCGTATTGTACTCGTCGTAGGTGTACGCCTTTTCGGGAATTACGAGGCCTGCAATTTCGGGAACCTTGTCCTGGTTATGGCGGTAAACCTCGATTCGTGCGTCCTTGAAGCCCGTGTATTTGCTGTCGAGGTAGGGACTGCTCGCCGCGATGGCGGGGATGAGCGGCAACAATAGGCGGATGGCCGCATGGAGCTCGCCGAATTCGTCGTCGCCATCAAAAGAGAGATTTAGGTGCGTGCTCTGCAGGTTCGCCCAGCCGTGGCCCTTGCAGTTGAAGATGCGGTCGTACGTTTGGTAGATGTCGAGGCAATCGTACGGCCAGAGCTGCATTTCGGCCGGGTCCATGAAGGGGTGCGCGGCGCTGGGCAGCAGCATGGCGCCAATTTTCTCGAGTTTCTTGTTCGCGCGGCGAATCTCGTGGAAGAACCGCTTGCCGAGCCCGTCGAAGGTGGACTTGGGGTGCGCGCACTTGAATTCGAGCACGTGGCTCACGAGTTCGTTCGAAAGGCCGATATCGTCGTATTCCACGTCGGAAAGCTGGTTGCCGTCCTTGTCCTTGCCGAGCGGGATGTCGGCGCGGGGCAGCACCTGCAGCGTTTCGCGGTCCACGATCATGAATTCCATTTCGACGCCGAAGCGTTCCCAAATCTTGTAGTTAGTCATAATAGTAGGAAGTAGACAGTAGGAAGTGGTTAGTGATTAGTGGTTGGTGGTTAGGGCGTAGTGGCGTTCTCTCGTCTAATCCTCATGCTGATGTATCTTGTGTTGTGCGGCGTGCATGCGTTCCTCGATACGGCGACGCAGGCTCCTCATGATGGTAAGGTAGATTTTTTTCTTGCCGACCAAATCCTCGATACCGTGGTCGATACTCGGGTTGTCGTTCACCTCGATCACGACCGGGTGTCCGTGGATTTCCTTGAGGTCTACGCCGTAGAGCCCGTTACCGATAAGGCTTGCTACGCGGAGCGCCGTCTTCACGATGCCATGGGGCACGCTCTCGATGGGCAGGCAGTCCCACTTGCCGCAGGTGCCCTGCTTGTTTTTGCTGTCCCAGTTGTAGATTTGCCAATGGTTCTTGGCCATGTAGTACTTGCAGGCGTAAAGCGGCTTGCCGTCGAGGATTCCGATTCGCCAGTCAAAATCGGTGGGGGTAAATTCCTGCGCGATGAGCAAATCGCTGTGCTCGAACATCGTGTCAAGAATTTCTTCGAGTTCTTCCTTGTTGTTCGCTTTCTTGACGCCGAGGCTGAAACTCGAATCGGGCGTCTTGATGACCATGGGGAAGCCGAGCTCCTTTGCGAGCGTGTGGCGGTTCTCGCTATGCACGATAATCGTCTTGGGCGCGGGAATCTTGCCTACGGTCATGAGTTCTTGCAAATAAACTTTATTTGAACAACGCAAAATGCTGTCGGGGTCGTCGATGACGGCGATGCCTTCGCTCTGGGCGCGGCGCGCGAACGCGTAAGTGTGGTGGTTCACGTTCGTCGTCTCGCGGATGAATATGGCGTCGAATTCGCCTACGCGGTGGTAGTCCTTCTTGGTGATGAGCTCCACGCGGAATCCCGTATCTTGCGCAGCCTCGATGAAGTTATGGATGGCCTGCTTGTTGCTCGGCGGTTCCACTTCGTCGGGGTTCACGAGGATGCCGAGGTCGTACACGTAGTCTTCGCTCTTGGCGGAGGTGTAGCGCGTCTTCTCGAAGTACTCGATAGCGAACTGGTCCACCATCTCCTTGTGCGTCTCGGGAATTTCGTCGACGCTGATGGGGCGGATGCTCTGGATGAACCATTTTTGCTTGAACACGAACTTGGCGCGGAGCAGCGGGGCCTGGAAAATGCGGTAGAGTTCCTGCGAGAGCTCCAGGTATTGGGCGCTCACGTTCTGGCCGAAGTAGATGGAGAGCACGAATTCGGTGCCGGTCAGTTTGTGCAGGCTCTTCTGGATGAGTTCGTCGATGTCGTCGCTGATGATTTTCACGACGGCTGGGGCCTTGAAGTCGCGGATGTTCTTGACGTTTGGGATGACCTTGTGGCCGCGCGCTTCGGCAAGCAGGCTCACGTAGTAGCCCTTGCTCTGGTAGCTGTAGTCGCGGCACAGGTTAAAAACGCGCACGCTCCTTTGCGTGGTGAACTCCGGATTGGTGAGGTAGTCTTTCGCCGATACGATTTCGGCTTCGGGAATGTGGAATTTCCAGTGTTTTGGATTGTTTACGACAATTATTTTTTTCATGATGGTGCGCGTGTGGCGTGCCCGAGTGGGGTTGCGTCGCGCGTGCTATAACCTCTTTGGTTTATGCACGATAAAATTACGAAATAAAATCCCCCGTGGCTATATGAAACTGTGTTTTTTTAGCAATACCCAAAGACAAGAGTATTTCATTACTCCTTCACGATATCGTGTAGCAAGCGGGAAATTCATTCAGTCATTGAGAATGGATGTTGTCGTTGTGAGAATAGGAACTCCAAAAACGCCTTTTTTCTATCTTTTTCCCTGTTCAAATATACAAGTGATTCCATCACAGGATTATTAATTATGGCAATGCAAGACATGAATGATCAGGTGCAGGCTCGCCTCGCGAAGCTTGCGAAGTTCAAGGAAATGGGCATCGAGGCCTATCCGCACAAGTTCAACCGCACGCACGATTCCAAGACTCTCAAGGAAAACAAGGAAGCCCTGATGGCCAGCGGCGAGGAAGTCGCTTTTGCCGGCCGCGTGGTTCGTTTCAACCGCAAGGGAAAGATGTGCTTTATGCACCTGAAGGACCGCTATGGCCGCCTCCAGGTGGTTTGCGCCCGCGACGAGGTGGGCGAGGAGAACTACGAAATCGTCAAGATGACCGACCTCGGTGACTTTATCGGCGTGAACGGCTTCATGTTCGAGACGCAGACGGGCGAGTACTCCGTGCATGTGAAGAAGGTGACGATGCTCTCCAAGGCCGTGCGCCCGCTCCCGGTCGCCAAAGAAAAGGTTGACGAGAACGGCAACAAGGTCGTGTTCAACGAATTTGCCGACGTGGATACCCGCTACCGCCAGCGCTACATCGACATGGCGCTGAACGACGACGTGAAGGACGTGTTCATCAAACGCTTCAAGATTCTGCAGGCTATCCGCGAATACCTGATCGAGAAGGGCTTTATCGAGGTCGAGACCCCGACGCTCCAGCCGATTTACGGCGGCGCGAACGCCCGCCCGTTCACCACGCACCACAACGCCTGCGACATGACGCTCTATCTGCGCGTGGCTCCGGAACTCTACCTCAAGCGCTGCATTGTGGGCGGCATGGAAAAGGTGTTCGAGTTCAGCAAGAACTTCCGTAACGAAGGCATGGACCGCACGCACAGCCCGGAATTCACCGGCCTCGAGTTCTACGAAGCCTACGCCGACTACAACGACATGATGGTCCACTTCGAGAACATCTACGAACGCGCCTGCATTGCGGCGAACGGCACCACCAAGATTGACTACCAGGGGAAGGAAATCGACTTCAAGGCCCCGTGGCCCCGCTACAGCATGATCGAGGCCATCGAGAAGTTCGGCGGACTCAAGGTGAACGAGATGAGCGACGACGACATCAAGAACAAGATGGAAGAACTCGGCGGCCACCTCGACGGCGAATTCAGCCGCGGCCGCGGTATCCTCGAACTGTTCGAGCTCACCGTGGAAGACAAGCTCATCCAGCCGACCTTCATCAAGGACATGCCCACCGAAAGCACTCCGCTCTGCAAGAAGCACCGCACCATCGAAGGGCTCATCGAACAGTTCGAGCCGTACGCTAACGGATGGGAACTGGGTAACGCTTATACCGAACTTAACGACCCCATCCGTCAGCGTGAGCTCCTGGAAGACCAGGTGCGCCGCGGCCGCGGTGGCGAAGGCGAAACGCACCCGATGGACGAAAACTTCATGCACGCGATCGAATCCGGCCTGCCGCCTACCGGTGGCGTGGGCTTCGGCATCGACCGCATGGTCATGCTCCTCACGAACCAGCAGACCATCCGCGATGTGCAGTTGTTCCCGCTCATGAAACCGGAGAGCTGCTAGGCGAAGCCTAGCTGCTCTCAGTAGGAAGTAGACAGTAGACGGTAGGAAGTAAAAGCTTTTATGACTAATGGGTATAAAGATTTAGTTGTATGGCAACGGGCAATGGATGTTGCCGTTGAAGCCTATCGTCTTACTGGAAATTTTCCCAAAGAAGAGATGTATGGATTATCTTCTCAAATTCGTAGAGCTGCAGTGTCCATTGCTAGCAATATTGCGGAAGGAGAAGGTCGAAAGACAAATAAAGAGTTCTATCATTTTCTCGGTATAGCTCTTGGGTCTAAATCGGAACTTGAAACACAAATTATTTTGAGTGAACGAGTAAATCTTTTAAAAGAACCAGAAACAGTTTCGATAAAAAAGAATTTGGACAACATTGGAAAAATGATCACTGCTCTTAGGAGAAAATTGAAAAAAGTGGGTGTGGAATCGTAGATACTTCCTACTTCCTACTTCCTACTTCCTACTATTATGAAACTCGAACTTCTCATCGCCTGGCGCTACTTAGGGGCTCAACGTAAGAGTCTCTTCGTTTCGCTTATTGGCATTTTCAGTATGCTTGGGGTATCCATCGGTGTGTTTGCGCTGGTGGTGGCTCTTGCTGCGGTTAACGGTTTCGAAGAAGAGGTCACGGCCCAGATGATTGGGAAGGACGCTCACTTCGAACTGATGTCTTACAATGCGCAACCGATTGTCGCTTACGATAGCTTGATTAACGAAGTGCGAACCCGCGATTCTAGCGTGATTGCGTCTTCTCCGTTTATCATCTACAAGGTGGGCATCAGCTCCAAGAGGGTGAACGACGGCATTGTGATTTATGGTATCGATGCCGAGACCGCGAAGGGCGTGACCGACATTTACAAGTACATCAAGTTCGGCAATTATTCTGTGGACAGCCTCGAAGACCTGAACGGCACGAAGCGTCCTGGGATTATCCTCGGTTCTGGCTTGGCGAACCGCCTCCGCGTGGTGGTGGGTGACAAACTTGTTTTGCAGACGTTCCAGAGCCCGGACGAGATGATTGGCTCGGCTGGCCCGAAGATGATGATGTGCGTGGTGAGCGGCATTTTCGAGACGGGCACTTACGAGTACGACGGAAATCTCGCTTATGTGGGCATCCCTGAATTGCAGCGCCTTTTGAACATGGGCGATGCCGTGACGGGAATCCAGTTCCGCATAAAGAACCACTGGCTTGCCGAGACTGCGGTGGACAGTGTGTCAAATTGGCTCACGTACCCGTACTACGCGATGGACTGGAAGTCTAAGAATATCACGCTCCTCAAGTGGATGAATTACGAAAAGTTCATTGTGGCAGCGGTAATCTGCCTGATTATCTTGGTGGCGGCTTTCAACATCATCAGTTCCCTTATCATGGTGGTGATTGACAAGACAAAAGAAATCGGCATTCTCCGTAGCATGGGCTTCAGCAAGGCTGGCATCATGCGCGTGTTCATGCTCATGGGCAGTTTTATCGGCGTGGGCGGCACGGTTGTGGGCGGTTCTATCGGGCTAATCCTGTGCAAGTTGCAGGAGGCTTACCACTTTATCAAGTTGCCGGGCGATGTTTACGTGATTCCCTATTTCCCGATTTCTGTGCACCTGATAGACGTTGTCCTTATATTTGTAATAGGTATCGCGCTTTGCGTGTTAGCGACAATCCTGCCCGCATGGAAGGCGAGCCGGCTTGATCCGGTGGGGGCGATTAGACATGAGTAGCTTGTTACAAACAATTGACCTTCGCCGCGTGTTCTCCGAAACGGGGGAGCAGCTCGAAATTTTGAAGGGCGTGAATTTCTCGATGGATGCGGGGGAGCTTGTGGCACTTACGGGTTCCTCGGGTTCGGGCAAGTCCACGTTCCTCAATTTGGTCGGGATGCTCGATACTCCGACTTCGGGCGAAATTTATTTCAAAGGCAAACCCCTTTCGAAGTTCAGTGGCGAAGAACGCGACATGTACCATCGCGTGCAGGTGGGCTTCGTATTCCAGTTCCATCATTTGTTGAGTGAATTTTCGGCTCTTGAAAATGTCTGCGTGCCGGGCCGCATTTTGGGCACGAGTTCGCATGAATGCCGGGAACGCGCCGAGATGTTGTTGGAAACGGTGGGACTCAAGGACCGCCTCAAACATCTGCCGCGTGAACTTTCGGGTGGCGAGCGCCAGCGTGTGGCGATTGCCCGTGCATTGATGAACCATCCGGACCTCGTTTTTGCCGATGAACCTAGTGGCAACCTGGACGAGGCGAATTCGGATTTGCTTAACCAGCTCTTTTGGGACTTGAATCAAAAATTCAACCAGGCTTTCCTTATCGTGACCCATGACGAAAAGTTGGCGTCTTTTGCGAAACGTCGTGTTGTCATGCATAATGGATTGATTCAGGAGGCGTAAAATGTCCGATATCAACGGTATTTTTTCGGCTAAGGCTAAGGCCGTGTTGCAAGCGGCCCGCATGGCCGCCCATAACCTGAGCAGCGACAGTATTACAGTTGAACACTTGCTGCTCGGCCTTGTGCGAGAAGAATCGGGATATGCTGCCGAGACGCTCCGTGCGCTCAAGGTGAACCTGAGTGATTTGGGTGAAACTATCCAGCGGTCGCTCTCCACGAATGGTGGGTTGATGACCATTGGTGGTGATAAGCGTGGGGGCCTCCTCTCTTTTACGGCCCGCACCAAGGCCATTTTGTTCAATGCGGCCAAACTGGCGAAAAACGAGGGCGATCAGTATATTGGCCCGGAACATTTGATGCTCGCCATTCTCCAGCAAACCGATACTCCGGCTGCTGCGACGCTTTCTACGTACAACGTTACGTTTGACAATTATCTGGAAATGCTCCAGCAAATCAAGAGCAAGAATATCGACCCGTCTGGGATGGATATAGATAGGAATGTTCCGCCCATGATGCGCAATGAACCGCGTCCGGCTGCGGCGTCCAAGTCCAAGACTCCGATTCTTGAACATTTCGGTCGCGACCTTACTGCTATGGCGCGCGCGGGCAAACTGGACCCGATTATCGGCCGCGAAGCCGAAATTGAACGCCTGATCCAGATTCTTTGTCGCCGCAAGAAGAACAATCCGGCGCTTATTGGTGAACCGGGCGTGGGCAAGACTGCAATTATCGAGGGCCTTGCGCAGAAGATTGTACAGAAGAAAATTCCCGACCTGCTGGCGAACAAGCGCGTCGTGACGCTCGATGTGGCGGCTATGGTGGCTGGCACCAAGTACCGCGGCCAGTTCGAAGAACGCGTGAAGGGGCTGATTATGGAACTCCAGCGCGTTGGCAATTCGGTGATTCTTTTCATTGACGAATTGCATACGATTGTGGGGGCGGGCGGCTCCGAAGGCAGCCTGGATGCTTCCAATATCTTTAAACCGGCGCTTGCCCGTGGCGAACTCCAGTGCATCGGTGCGACGACGATTGATGAATACCGCAAGTACATCGAGAAAGATGCCGCTCTGGAACGCCGTTTCCAGACGATTATCGTGAATCCGCCCAATTCCGAGGATTCTATACAAATTCTTGAAGGCCTGCGTACAAAGTACGAACAGCACCACAACGTACACTACACCCCAGATGCGATTCGTGCTGCGGTTCTCCTTGCCGAACGCTATATTAGCGAAAGGTTCTTGCCGGATAAGGCCATCGACGTTTTGGACGAAGCCGGTGCCCGTGTTCGTCTCAATTCCATCAAGGTTCCCGACGACCTGAAACAGATGGAAGAAGACTTGGTCAAGACGAACCAGCTGAAAGACGAATGTATTGCGAACCAGCTTTACGAAGAAGCGGCAAAACACCGCGACCATGCCGAAGAACTTGAAAAAAACATCGCTGAACGCAAGAATTCCATAGCCGAAGACGCAAAGGCCAATACGCCTGTGGTCGACGAAAATGTTATTCGCGATGTCATCAGCAATATGACGGGGATTCCCGTGAGCCGGCTTGCCGGTGAAGAAGCGCAAAAACTCCTGCACTTGGGCGAAGAAATCAAGCAACGCGTGATTGGCCAGGACCAGGCCGTCGATGCGATTGTCAAGTCTATCCGTCGTACGCGTGCGGGTATCCGCAGCAGCAAACGCCCCATGGGCAGTTTCCTCTTCCTCGGGCCGACTGGCGTGGGCAAGACGGAACTTGCGAAGGTGCTGAGCCTTACGCTTTTCGGAAGCGAAGATTCCATGATTCGCATCGACATGAGCGAGTACATGGAAAAGCATAGTGTTTCTCGCCTTATCGGTGCGCCTCCGGGATACGTTGGCTTTGAAGAAGGTGGTGGACAGCTCACCGAGAAGGTGCGCAAACACCCGTATTCTGTGGTCTTGCTCGACGAAATCGAGAAGGCTCATCCGGACATCTACAACATTTTGCTCCAGATTCTCGACGACGGTATCCTTACCGACAGTTACGGCCGCAAAATCAACTTCAAGAACACCATCATCATCATGACGAGTAACGCTGGTGCTCGCGAAGTGCGCCATAGCAGCGGTATGGGATTCACCAAGATGGGGGAGACCGACGACTACGACCGCATGGAAGCGGCTATCAGGGACGAAGTCAAGCGCGTATTCTCGCCGGAATTCCTGAACCGTATCGACGAGCAGATTGTGTTCCGCCCGCTTTCGAAGAAGGACTTGGTCTCGGTGGTGGATATCCAGATGGGATTCTTGCAGAAGAATATCTCCGATCGAGGAATCCTGCTAGAAATCAGCCAGGAAGCGAAGGAATTTATCGTGAATCACAACTACGATTCGGCTCTGGGCGCACGTCCCATTCGCCGTTCTATCCAGAACCTCGTGGAAGATGCCATCGCCGAAGGCCTCCTGCTTGGGGACCTCCATGACTTCACGACAATATCCATCGGCGTCGAAGACGGTAAACTCAAGTTCACCTCCGAGGCATTGCCCAGCTAGTTTTTTTCTATCTTTGTTCCCGAATTTCAACAATCAAACCCAAGAGGTCTAACAATGGCTAAAATTCCTGCAGTCCTTATCTTTGGCGCTCCCGGTTCCGGCAAGGGTACCGTCGGTGCAAAGCTCGCTGCTACCACTTCCCTCAAGCACATTTCCACGGGCGACATCTTCCGTGGTATTGCCCCGTCCAGCGAATCCGGCAAGCTCCTCGCTTCTTACTCCAGCAAGGGCCTGCTCGTCCCGGACGAAGCCACTGTCGAAATCTTCGGCCGCTTCATCGAAGGCCTCATCAATACGAATAAGGTAAACCCGGATAAGGATACCCTTCTCCTCGATGGTATTCCTCGCACGGTTGCTCAGGTCAAGCTCATCGAATCCGTTGTCGACGTGAAGCACATCTTCGTGCTCGACATCAAGGACGAGAAGACCATCGTGGCCCGCCTCCTGAACCGCGCCAAGATCGAAGGCCGTAAGGACGACGCCGACGAAGCCGTGATCAAGAACCGCCTCAAGGTGTACAAGGAATCCACCGCCAAGGTGCTCGGCAAGTACAGCAAGTCCATCATCAGCCGCATCAACGGCGACAACACCCCGGACGAAGTGTTCTGCGACACTCTCGCCGCCTACGTGAAGTTCTGCAAGAGCGCTTGCAAGAAAGCCCCTGCTAAGAAGGCCGCCTGCAAGAAGGCTTGCAAGAAAGCTAAGTAAGGCGAGTGTCGCGCAGGCATGCTTGCATGCCTGCATGACCGAGCCGATTGGCTAGCGCTACGAAGTAGCGCCAGTAATTCTTCAACTGGAATTGCAATAATGTCCCGGCCCCCTGCGGGTCGGGCTTTTATTTTTCTATCTTTACGCCCATGAAAGTTTTTTTATACGACACGACCCTCCGCGACGGTAACCAAGACCGTAAGATAAGCCTTTCTCTAGCCGACAAGTTGCAGATTGCGCGAATTCTTGACCATTTCGGTTTTGACTACATCGAAGGGGGCTGGCCCAATCCGAGCAACCCGACCGACGAGGAATTCTTCCAGAAGATCAAGGAAGTCAAGCTGAAGCATGCGAAGATTGCTGCATTCGGTTCCACTCGCCGCCCGAAGGTGCTGCCCGAGAAGGACCCGTTGCTGCAGGCGCTCGTGAAGTCGGGCGCTCCGGTCAAGACGATTTTTGGAAAGAGCTGGGATTTGCACGTTACGGACGTTATCCGCACGACGCTCGAGGAGAACCTCGACATGATCGAGTCATCCGTCGACTACCTCAAGGACCATTCCGAAGAGGTGATTTACGATGCGGAACATTTCTTTGACGGTTACAAGGCGAACCCGGAATACGCTCTCGAGACGCTGAAGGCGGCTGAACGCGGCCGCGCGGACTTTATCGTGCTTTGCGACACGAACGGCGGCACGATGCCGTGGGAACTCGAGAAGATTGTGAAGGACGTGAAGAAGGTCGTCTCGACGCCTATCGGTATCCACGTGCATAACGATGCGGGCTTGGGCGTGTGCAACAGCCTGTTTGCCGTGAAGAGCGGCGCTACCATGGTGCAGGGCGTGGTGAACGGTTACGGCGAGCGTTGCGGTAACGCGAACCTCACGACTATCGCTGCAGACCTCCATTTCAAGATGGGCGCGAAGTTCTTTGCCGCGAAAAAGATTGCAAGGTTGCGCCAGCTGAGCAGCAACGTGGACCAGATTGTGAACCTGCCGAGCGACGTGCATGCCCCGTACGTGGGCGATGCGGCGTTCGCGCACAAGGGCGGTGCCCATATCGACGGCGTGATGAAGGTCAGCCGTAGTTTCGAGCATATCGACCCGCACGAAGTCGGCAACGACCGCGTGTTTGTCACGAGCGATCAGGCGGGCGGTTCCCTTGTGGTGGAAAAGCTCAAGGCCATCAAGCCGGGCATCGACAAGAAGGACCCGGTGGTGGGCAAGCTCCTCACGCTCATCAAGGAACGCGAGAATGCCGGCTGGCATTTTGACAGCGCCGAGGCGAGTTTCAAGCTGCTCGTGTATCGCCACCTGGGCATGGTGCAGGAGCCGTTCAAGGTTCTTGGCTACCGCGTGATTGAAGACAAGACTCCGCAGGGCGTGTCCGTTTCGCAGGCGACCGTCAAGCTCCAGATTGGTGACAAGATCAGCCATCAGGTGAGTGAAGGTGACGGCCCGGTGAACGCGCTCGATGCGGCGCTGCGCAAGGCGTTGCTCCCGTTCTTCCCGAACATGGCGAAGGTCAAGCTCGACGACTACAAGGTGCGTGTGCTCGGTTCCAAGGTGGCATCCGACGCGACGGTGCGCGTGTGGACGACGTTTGGCGACGAGAAGGGCTACTGGAACGTGGTCGGCGTCTCGAGCAACATCATCGAGGCGAGCTGGATGGCGTTCGTGGACGGGCTCACGTACAAGATTCTCGTGGACAACAAGGTCATCGAGAGCGCGTACAAGCATATCGACGTGAAGCCGGTGGCCACGAAGGCTGCCGAGAAGGAAGAACCCGCACCGGTGAAAACGAAAAAATTGACAAAACGCCAAGTGAAGAGAGTTGCTGGCATCTAATGCCCATGACCTAACCACCAACCACTAACCACTGTCTACTTCCTACTATGAAAATTGTAAAGGTTACTCCGAAATCTGCTGAAATCGAACGCATTTGCGGGCGCGAAGTCGCCCCGAGCAAGGAAATTCACGACAAGGTGATGCAGATCCTTGCCGACATCAAGAAGGGCGGCATCGCAAAGGCGACCGAATACGCCCAGAAGTTTGACGGCCTCACGGGCAAGAACCTCCGCGTGTCGGCTTCCGCTATAGCGAAGTCTGCCACCAAGTGCCCGAAGGAACTCCAGAAGGCCCTGAAGCAAGCCATCAAGAATGTGCGCGATTTCCACCAGAACCAGATGGAAGAATCCTGGCTCATGGAAGGGAAGGACGGCGTGGTTCTTGGCCAGCGTATCCGCCCGATGAAGCGCGTAGGCCTCTATGTGCCGGGCGGCGCGGGCATCTACCCGAGCACCGTCATCATGAACGCGGTCCCTGCTCTCGTTGCCGGCGTGGAAGACATCGTGGTCGTCACTCCCATCAAGGGCGAAATCAACCGCGCTGTCGCATTCGTGCTCCAGGAACTCGGCATTACAGAAGTCTACCACATCGGTGGCGCTCAGGCTATCGGTCTGCTTGCCTACGGTGCGAAGGATGCGAAGGGCAAAACCGTCGTGGAACGCGTCGACAAGATTGTGGGCCCGGGCAACGTGTTTGCCGCTATCGCCAAGAAGGAAGTCTTTGGCGTAGTGGATATCGACATGGTGGCGGGACCCTCCGAAGTGCTCGTGATGGCAGACAACACCTGCGATCCGGACTTTGTCGCTGCTGACTTGCTCTCCCAGGCGGAACACGGTTCCGGCTTCGAGGCGGCCATCTGCATTACCGACAACATGGAAACCGCCCAGATGATTAGCGCCTGCGTGGATATCCAGGTCGAAAATTCCCCGAAGCGTGAACTCCTCGAGAAGGTGCTCGGAAACTTCGGGCGCATCCTCGTGGTGAAGGACTGGTTCGACGGCGTGGAAATCGCGAACCGCATCGCTCCGGAACATCTGGAAGTGATGACCAGCGAAGCCGAATCCATGGCGGCGCAGATTGAGAATGCGGGTGCCGTGTTTATCGGCCCGTGGTCCTCTGAGCCGGTGGGCGACTACTTTGCGGGCCCGAACCACGTGCTGCCTACCAACGGCACGGGCCGCTTCTTCAGCCCGCTCGGCGTGTACGACTTCCTCAAGCGCATGAGCATCATCCGCTACAGCGAGAAGGCCATCAAGAAAAACGCGAAGGCCATTGCCGCCGTCGCGAACGAAGAGGGCTTTATCCACCACGCCGCCGCGGTACTCAAGAGACTGTAGTTAGGCACGAGGCTCGAGAATAGAGACTAGAGATTACCTTTGACCACTTAGTGCTTTAGCACTTATGTGGGCATGGCCACCTTTAGGTG